>DAONAB010000046.1:0-14614 GCA_035400805.1 Nitrospira sp.
TCCGCCGATCGCTGCTCGTTTGGCTTCAATAGACCGGTGCAGCGTAGCCAGGTCTTCCGCAGTGAAGACCTCCCGCTGCCAGGCAAAATAGGCGGCATCGGATTCGATGTGCCGAAGTCCCCACCAAGCGAGGTGCTCGCGTAGGGCTTTATGGATCTCGTCGTTCCGGTCAGCAGGCACAACCCCCTCCTGCCGGAAGAGCCGACACGATCGGTGTGTTACGGCCGCTTGAGCATGATGGCATCTTCATAGGCCAGCGGAACGGGATGCGGATGCCGAAGTTGCCCGCTGCCGAACACGACATACTTTTCACAGGTCAATTGATTGAGTCCGATCGGCCCTCGCGCGTGGTGGCGCGCCGAACTCAAGCCGATATCCGCCCCGAACCCCAAGCTGTCCCCGGCATTTAATCGGGAGGAGGCATTGACCAGGACCGACCCCGCATCCACTTCTTTGCTGAACCGCATGGCCGAGTCGTACGACTTCGTGACGATAACGCACGTATGGCTCGGGCCATGCTGTGCAATATGCGCTAACGCCTCGTCAAAAGCCGGCACCATCTTAATGGCCATACTCGGTCCCTGGAACTGTCTGTTCCAATCGGCCTCTTGTGCCGGCTTGACTGCCTTATGGCCCGTCATCAACATTTGCCCCATCAGAGAGACCGTTTTCGGACAGCCGTAGATATCGATTTTGAATTCATCCAGCAAGCGAAGGATTAAGGCGGACAACAGCGGACGCGCGATTCCCTGATGGACCAGGAGCGTATCCAGGGAGTTCGGTGCGGAAGGGTTTTGCACCTTGGAGTTCACGACGATATTCTGCGCAAGCGGAATCTCGACGTCGTCATCGATATAGACGTGCGTAATACCGCCATCATGGCAAAGGATCGGCATCTTGGCCTGTTCCTGCACCACCTTCCGCAGGCCTGCGCCGCCGCGCGGGATAATCGCATCCAACGCCTTGCCGGACTTGATCAGTTCCAGGGCCGCCTCTTTTTCAGGACGGTCGATAATCGTACAAGCGCCCTTGGGGATGCCGGCGTCCTGCATGGCCTTCGCAAGACCAGCCGCGATGACCTGTTGCGTCTGGGTCCAATCCGGTGAGCCGCGAAAGACACAGACGTTGCCTGACTTCAGGCAGAGGGCCAACGCATCGATGGTTTCGAGCGGTGACAGTTCAGACACGATGCCGATCACGCCGATCGGAACCCGTACCCGGCTGACCTGAAGGCCATTGGGTTCCTCGTGCCGTCCCAGCACCTCCCCGAGTGGATCCGGCAGATCGGCAATGTGATGCAATCGATCCGCGAGCGCTTTGACGTCATCGGCCGTCATACGAATTCGAGCCACGGCATCGCGCACACGTTCACGGTTCTCATATCCCGTCATCGATTTCCCGACGGCGTCCACATCTTGTTCGTTCGCCGCGAGGATGGACTCTTCCGCTTCCGTAATGGCTGCGGCCATGCCACGCAACGCCTTGTCTCGCACGGGGCCGGAGAGGAGCGCAGTCGAACGCACTGCTTCACGGGCGGTCTTCAATACTTTATCGAGGTAGAGCTTAACTGGAACTTCAACCATCATGTCCCCAATTGGTGAATCTGGTGAGTGGGCGTCCGGTGAATGGCCAGAAGGCGCATGGCCTCGTCTGGTCAGCACAATAGCGAATCGGCAATGACCCGCGCCGGACTATACCATGCGATTTTTTTGTGAGTCAAAGCGAGCCCGGCAGGCACCGGGAAGCCCAACCTGTGAGGAGGGAACGCCTACCCCGATCCGGCCTGTTTGCGTTGTTGCGCCGCCAACCATCGGCCCAGCCACCCCCAGAGGACCATGAGGGGAACCAGAACCCAGGCGATCTGTGCCGTTGTGACACTCAACGCCTTGAGGCCGGAGACCAGCCATCCGGTCGAGGCATCACCGGCGCGCGAGATCGCCGTATCGATAAAGTTTTTCGCCTTGTACTTTTCCTCGCGACTGACCACCGTAAACAGCACCTCACGCGCCGGTTTGGACAGCGCATATTCCCCCACTCGCCTGAGCACAGAAAAGCTGACATACACGACCAATCCAGGCCAGAGGGCGATGCCCAGAAACCCCAGCAGGCTGACCGCCGGCAGAAACAACAACGCCGCCGACAATCCAAACCGGGCCACCACACGATTGGTAATCAGCAACTGCGTCAGCCAGGTGAGAATATTGGTGGCAAAATCCAGCATGGAAAAGAGGCGCGTGCGCGCTTCGGGGGTGTCGAATTGTTGCGCCACCAGACGCACCTGCTCGAAATAGAGAAACGTCGCCGTCATCGTCAAAAAGGTGAGATAGCCGCAGATGCCGAGCAGATACGGCGATGACCACACGAGGCGGACACCGGCCAGAAAGCCGCCGCCCAACGGTGCGCCGCTGTTCTCCCGATGAAACACCAATTGACTGCGGCTCCACAGTTCTAATTGGTAGATGCATCCGATGCAGGCCAGAAGGAACGCGGCCGATGCGAGCATCAGCACCGGAACCGGGAACACATAGGTGAGTCCGGTCGTGATGAGCGGGCCGAATAGGGCGCCCGTGCTGCCGCCCGCCGCAATCACCCCGAAGAGACGCGCGCCTTGCGCCGGCGTAAACAGGTCGGCCATGAAACTCCAGAACACCGACACGACGAACAGGTTGAACACCGAAAGCCAGACAAAAAATCCGCGCGCGACCCATTCGATGTACAGACCGCTCGTCATCAGAACGTAGAGACCGAACAGATTGGCGATAAAGAAGAGATAGACGCCGAGGAGCAATCGGTAGCGGGAATAACGCGCGGACAACCAGCCGAACAGCGGCGTGACGGCCAGCAGGGTGACAAACGTGCCCGTCATCATCCAGGGAAGGTTATGCACGCCTCCCTGGATCGCCATCTCATCGCGCACGGGGCGGAGAATGTAATAGCCGCAGAGGAGGCACAAGAAATATCCGAAGGACCAGGCCAACGGCCGCACTTCCTGCGGCTCCGCCTGCACAAACCGGATCACTGACCGATGCCATCGCTCCATGGGGCTCCGAATTGGGACCCCAGTGTAACAGGCCTACGTACACCGGCAAGAAAAAATTTTGCTAGAATGCGCCTGCGGTTCGTCCTGAAGCATCGCGATCCACCTTCAGACAGAGGCACCTCCATGATCGATCTCCGGAGCGACACGGTCACCAAACCCTCCCCGGCCATGCGTGACGCCATGGCCCGTGCCGACGTGGGGGATGACATTTATGGAGAAGACCCCACCGTCAATCGGCTCCAGGAGGTCGGTGCCGCGCTCGTGGGGAAACGCGCCGCGCTGTTTGTGCCGTCCGGCACGCTGGGGAACCAATTGTCTGTCCGGGCGCAGGCCGAGCCAGGACGTGAAGTGATTGTTGAAGGTCAGTCGCATATCATTCGGTACGAACAAGGCGCGGCGGCGGCACTGGCCGGAGTACAACTGCATTGGGTATGCGGCAAACAGGGCCTCATAACGGCTGAACAGGTGCAGGCCGCGATCCGCCCGAAAGATCCCTACAGTATCCAAACCGCGCTGATCTGCCTTGAGAACACGCACAACGCCGGAGGCGGGACCATCTACCCCTTGGCAACGATCCAAGCCATACGCGCCGTGGCCAACGCCCATGGAATACCGATGCATCTCGACGGGGCTCGTCTCTTCAATGCGGTCGTGGCCTCGGGGGTGTCAGCAGCAGAATATGCACGGCATTTCGAAACGGTGACCTTCTGCCTCTCCAAAGGACTCGGCGCACCGGCCGGAGCGTTGATTGCCACCGATGATCCAGGTGTGATGGAGCGTCTTCGGAGATTTCGCCGCATGTACGGAGGCGCCATGCGCCAATCCGGCATTCTCGCCGCAGCGGGCCTCTACGCCTTGGAACATCACAGGGCGCGACTCAGCGAAGACCATACCAACGCCAAACGGCTCGCAACCCGGCTGCAACAGATCCCGGCTGTGACCATCGATCCCTCCCTGGTCGAGACGAACATTTTATTTTTTGACGTGCACAGCACGAAATTTTCCATCCCGGCCTTCGTGGCGGCCCTGAAGCAAGAGGGCGTGCTGATCAACGCCGTCGGCGGATCTACTTGTCGCGCGGTGACCCATCTCGACGTATCGGCGGAGGACATCGAGCAAGCCGCCGACCATGTCGCGCGCTTGCTCAACGATGAGGCCGGCGCCTCACATTGACAGGCTCCGTCCCCCCTCCTACAATGCCACGACGTGATCCGAGCAGAGAGGACTGAGTGTCGCTTCACGCAGTATCGTTTCAACAAATCAGCCGCATTCTCGACGTGACGGATGCCCTGGGACTCAATCGCGAGTGGGTGGAAATTCCCCTCTCACCGGAAAGTCCCGGCATCGTCCGCAAACTCCCTAATGGAAAACTTGAGATTGTCGTCGATGCCGACCAGCCCTTTGACGCCTGGCTTGGGACGCTCGAGCAACTGATACACCGTGTGCAGGCCGCCTGACCGCGGTGAAGGATAGACATGGAATCACACCTGGCCCCCTCCTCCCCTCAGTCTTCCCCGGCGCTCCCGTCCTCGGAAGAACTGAAGGCCGAGTTACTGGATATTCCCGAACCCCCAGAGATGCCTCCGGCCGTAACACCGCCCGGGTACGATGAGGCCCTCGCCGGCGCAGTCAAATACATCCGCGCAAAACGCGGCGGCGATCTGGTCGGCATCATTCTCGTCGGATCCGGTGCCCGGCGCGCCGTGACCGCGCACAGCGATATCGACCTCATCGTGTTGGTGAAAGGTCCGGCCGATGGGCAGGAAATGATTCGCGTCGGAGACCGGCTGGTCGATATTCGCTACGGCGAACATACCACCGTCGCCGAGGATCTGGCGTATTCCCCTCGTCTCGCCCCCCTGCTTCGCAAGGGGCGGGTCTTGTACGACCATGAAGACATTGCGGCGCAAGTGATCGCCAAGGCGGCACAACGTTTCCGCCAGGGGCCGCCGGCGGCCACGATGCACGAACGCATTCGCCTCAAGGCCGAGTGCCTGCATTGGCTCGGAAAGGTTGAAGACCTGCGCGACAAGCCCAATACTGCGCAATACTTGCTGCAGCTTTTTTTCGAGGAGTGCGTCTCCGCGTTTTTTCGAACCCGAGGACTCTGGTTCACGGCGCCGGTCGACACCCTGAGGTTCCTGGCCTCCCGCGACCCGGCCCTCGGGGAGATTGCCAGCCAATTCCTCAGCGCAGGCACCCTGCACGATCGACTGATGGCCGGCCGACGATTTGCCGAGACATTGTTTCGCGATATTCCCCTTCCACCCCGCGTGGATTAATCAGGCTTCGACATCGCGCGCAAAGACGGCAGCCGCTTGCGCAGGATGACGGTCGTGATAGCATCGGAACTTCACCGAGCCCATGGAGCAGCACTCCATCCATGGGCGGCTCCGCACCAGCCATCTCATACCGGTCTTCACCAGAGAGGGTGACCTATGGAACTTGGATTCGTCGGACTCGGCAAAATGGGCATGAATATGGTGACGCGCCTGCAGCAGGGACGTCATCGCGTCGTAGCGTATGATCGTGCACCCGAGGTCGTGAAGCAGGCCGAAGGCAAGGGCTGCGTGGGCGCGACCTCCTTGAGCGACCTCGTCTCCAAACTCACGGCCCCTCGCGCCGTATGGATCATGGTGCCATCGGGAGCGCCGACGGAAGAGACGATCCAGGCCGTCAGCGCGCTGCTGCAGCCGGGCGATACGATTATTGACGGCGGCAACACCCGCTTCCACGACGATACGCGCCGCGCCGCCGAATTACAGAAAAAGGGCATCCACTATGTCGACGTCGGCACCAGCGGCGGTGTTTGGGGCTTGAAGGTAGGATATTGCCTCATGATCGGCGGCGAGAACGAACCGGTTCAGCGCCTGACTCCCATTTTCACGACGCTCGCCCCCGAACAAGGCTGGGCGCACATGGGCGGACATGGCGCGGGCCACTACGTCAAGATGGTGCACAACGGCATTGAGTACAGCATGATGCAGGGGTATGCCGAGGGATTCGAACTCATGGCAAAAAGTGAGTATCGCCTCGACCTGGGCAAGATCGCCGACGTGTGGATGCACGGCAGCGTGGTCCGCTCCTGGCTCTTGGAATTGGCAGTCGGCGCACTGAAACAAGATCCCAAGCTCGAACAGTTGAAAGGCTATGTGCAGGATTCGGGCGAAGGCCGCTGGATGATCCAGGACGCCATGGATAAAGATGTGCCTGTGCCGACACTGACGGCAGCGCTGTTCACCCGCTTCCGGTCACGGCAGGAGGAATCGTTCGCCGAGAAAATGCTGGCCGCCTTACGTAACGCCTTCGGCGGGCATAGCGTCCGGCGCTGAGTCGTTCACCCCACGGACACCGACACCATGTCTTCACCAACTACACCGGTCGATATTAAGCCTGCTCCGGAAGCCGTTACCCCCGTAGAGGCTTGTACTCTTGTCATCTTTGGTGGTTCCGGAGACCTCGCCCGCCGCCGGCTTATCCCGGCCGTCTACAACTTATTACTCGACGGACTCCTGCCGGCCAAGTATGCCGTCATCGGCCTGGGCCGCAAGCCCATGACCGACGACGAATTTCGCACTCTGGTGAAGGAAGGAATCGTCAAGCACTCCCGACAGGCGCTGGCGGAAGACACCTGGACCGCATTCAAAACTCACCTGTTTTATATCCAGGGAGAGAACGAAGATGCGGAGACCTATGCCACACTCCGCGCGAAGGCCGAAGAGGTGGAGCAGGCGATGCAGCTCCCCGGCAATCGTATTTTTTATCTGAGCATTCCGCCCAGCTCGTTCGCGTCGGTCTGTGAAGGATTGGCCCAAGCGGGCCTGGCCACCTCAGCAGCCACCGCCTCACCCTACTCGCGGATCATCGTCGAAAAGCCGGTCGGGCGTGACCTGGCCTCTGCGCAGCAGATCAATGAGGTCACCGGCAAGGTGTTCGATGAGTCGCAGATCTTCCGGATCGATCACTATCTAGGCAAAGAGACGGTTCAGAATCTGATGGTGGTCCGGTTTGCCAATAGCATTTTCGAACCGATCTGGAACCATAAATATATCGACCACGTGCAAATTACCGTCAGTGAAACGGAGGGCGTCGGGACCAGAGCCAGCTACTACGAAGAGGCCGGCGCGCTGCGGGACATGATTCAGAATCACCTCCTCCAGCTGCTCTGTCTGGTCGCCATGGAGCCACCCTACTCGCTCGATCCGAATGTGGTGCGCAACGCCAAGATGGAAGTGCTGCGTTGCCTCCGGCCCATCGTCGGCAAAGATGTCGCGCAATATACGGTGCGGGCGCAGTATGCCGAGGGCGTGGCCCATGACCAACCCGTACCGGGATACCGGCGGGAAAAAGGCGTCAACCCGAATTCGACCACCGAAACCTTTGTCGCGGTCAAAGCCTTTGTCGAAAATTGGCGCTGGTCGGGTGTGCCCTTTTACCTTCGCACCGGAAAAGCGCTCCCGAAACGGGCCAGCGAAATCGCCGTGCAATTCAAAGACATTCCGCAGATTCTCTTCAATGCCAATCCAGCGGATCCTCAGCCGGCCAACGTCCTGACCTTGCGCATTCAACCGGACGAGGGGCTGTCGTTGCGCATCATCTCGCGCGTTCCGGGCACGCGCGCCCAGACACATCCCGTGGAGATGGATTTCCAATATAGCGACGTGTTCGGCTGCCCGTCCCCGGAAGCCTATGAGCGGTTATTGCTCGACGTGATGGCAGGAGACGCCTCACGATTCATGCGGCGCGACGCAGTAGAAGCATCATGGGACTGGGTGACAAAAATTCTCGAAGGCTGGGCGCAACAGAAGTTACGCTGGTTACCCGAATACCAGGCCGGGACCTGGGGACCCGTGGAAGCCGAACGGATGATTCAGGACGACGGGCGGACCTGGCGAATACTCTAGTCGACCGCCGCGCCATCTCCGGCGCCATGGCAGAAGGCGTCATGTCCGATGTGGAATATTCACGGACGTGAGGAGCTGCTTTCGAATCTCTTCCTTCTTCCCGATCCCTCCGATAAACCGCACGAAGACGCCCTGGTCGAACAAGGCCAGGGCCGGTAACGAACTGATCTCGAGCTCCGCTGGAATCTGGAAGTTTTCCTGCACGTTCATCTTCACAATTGTCACCGCCGCCCCTAACTCCTCCTGCAACAGTTGAAGCTGCGTGAGGAGTGCCACGCAATGTCCGCAACCCGGCTGCCAGAACTCTACAAGAACCGGCAGAGGGGCCTGCTCGACCGTACGCGCGAAATTGTGATCGGTGACCTCGGCAATCATGGACGCGACAGGTTGGGAGACGCCTCGCCGGAAACGGCGGGATTGGCGGAGAAGAGCTGCTCGTATACCAGCCGGCCGAATAATCGGTAGCCGCTGGTCGTCAGATGCAACCCGTCATTCGAATACGGCTCCGCGAGCATGAGCGAGCCCGGTTCGGCGGTCGCGCTGAACAAATCGACATGGCGCAGGCCTTTTCTTTCCGCATAGTCTGCAATCATGCCATTCAACCGGTGCCGCCGTTGAATATGCTCGGCCACCCAGGCGGCGGCATCGGGATTCTCTCCGCCCATGTCGACTCGTATGGACGGGACGGTCACGGGAACCGGCACGATCGATGAGGCTCGGGCCAATTCATACATCTTGATCAGGTTCCGCATGATCTCCGCGGGGTCGGCATTCCACCCCAGATCATTCGTGCCCCCCAGAATAATCACCATCTGAGGACGACGTTCGAGAACCGCCGTGCGGAACCGCAGCGTCATTTCGCCAGTCGTTTCACCGCAGATTCCACTGACCTCCACCCGGCCCTGTTCACCCAGATACTCCTGCAACACGTGACCATACGGTGTGTCCTCTCCCAAGGGGTACGCCGAACTGGGCGTCTGATACCCGGCCGTGAGGCTATCACCAAAGCAGAGAATGAGCGGTGGTGGAATCATGGTCGTCACGGAGGAATTGTACTGGCTCGCACAGACCGGCGCAATGGCGATGCCCTGTGTCCGCCTCACGACGAGCTCTCTACAGAACGATGCGCAGACCGGCAATTTTCTTGACGAATCATGAGCCTCACGATACGACTGACACATATGGAACCCACAGCCCCGCCCGGAGAAGGTCTTCCGCTTGCGCCCCACGTCAAAGCCGGCGCTGATCCGCAAGTCGCTGCCATCAAGCAGTTATTGAAGCTGCTCGATAAGGCGGCCAAATCGGCTCGTACGTATGGCACCAAGAACCCGGTGGCCCAGCGATTCTTTCAACAATTTTACGATGACCTGACTCACCACTTAACGCAGCACTCTCGCCTCACCCTGCTGGTACAACGCAATCAACTGTTCTTCCAACAGGAAGTGGTCTACGAACCGGAGCGCGACGCAACCGGTGATAGCTTTGCGTTCAAAATGTATTCGGACGGGATCCGTGAGCTGAGCTTCCAGCAGGGACTCACGCGTGAGGACCTCGCGTTTTTTCTGGAAGCGCTCTGGGGCATGCCCGCCGAGGAAGCGTCGCCGACCGATGTCGCGGCCGAGCACGAAGAGGACGACGACATCGTCACGCGATTGTGGGCCAAGAATCTTGAGACGATTACCCTGGTGACCGCAGAGGAACTTGTTCGCGCATCCGGTTTCGGACTCGATGAGCTCGAACTGCAGACACAGGGCTACATGAGTATGCCTGTCGGCTCGCTGCGCGAACTGCTGGACCGCGAGCGCGCGGCGAAGACCTCTGAGAAAGACGGCACAGGTGGTTCCGCAGAATCGGCCAGCGGAAATGCCCCCAGCGGCGTCGCGAACCGGAACCGCCGCTTCCAGGCCAACGTCGTCGGGTATGACGTCTCCGATGAAGAGCACGAGGCACTGGCGCAAGAAATTCAACGTGAAACCGCCCGTGATGCCACCATCTACATTCTCGACATTCTGTCGGCTGTGCTGGCCTCCGAACCGTCCCCTGCTCTCCTGACCAAACTTTTCGAAGTCTGGGACCACGTGTTGGAGGCGCTGATACGGGCGGGACAGTGGACGTTGCTCGAAACCGTGCTGACGATGTTGCAAGAGGCGGAGACTGTTCGGCCGGATCTGTCCGAGAGCCACAAGCAACAGGTCGCCGGGTTATTCGATGGCCTGGGTCGCCCGGAGCGATTGAAAGCCATCGGGGTCCATTTGAATCGCAATCCCCAAACCAAGACGGAAGGCTTGACGACGCTCCTGCTCATGATGAAGCCTGATGCGATCCCGGGACTCTGCTCGGTACTGGCGACCCTGGATACGCCGGCCCACCAGGCGCTGGTCATGGAAGCCCTGCAGACCCTTGCGCGGGACCATGCTGAACCGATCCTCCGCGGCCTGACCGACAAACGCCCGACATTTGTGCGAAACCTGCTCACCCTGATCTACCGATGGAATGATGTCCGGTTTGCCGACAGTGTCGAGAAAACACTGCGCCACCCCGAGGCCTCCGTGCGTCGCGAAGCCTTACGAATTCTCTCGGCCCTGCGTCCCTCCGGCAGCGGTGTGAAGCTGGTCGCACTCTTAGGGGACAGTGATGAAACGGTTCGCCTGACCGCGATGAAAGTCCTGACCGGCGGCCAATATACGGCCGCCTTTTCCGCCTGGTCGCCATTCGTCACGGCTGATGATTTCTACGACCGGTCACCGGCGGAAAAACGCGCGATTTATCAAGCCCTCAAACACACGGCCGCTGACGAAGCCGTGCCCTACTGGCAAGGCCTGTTGACGGAGTGGTCCTGGACCAATCGAAAAAAGAAGGAAGAGCTCGCGTTATTGGCAGCAGAGATTCTGGGCAAACTGGCCACTCCGGCGGCCATGGCGGCCCTTGAGCTCGGACAGAAAAAAGGCGGCGCCGCGGTCCGGCAAGCGTGCAGCGCGGCCATCTCGGTGGCGAATCGCCAACACCGGCACACCATTCCCAACGCAGCGAATTCCTAATTGCGAGGCACCCCGTGACCGACTCCCCGTCCCCTACCAATCCGGTCTCCAACGCGGATGCCCTCCACCCGATTCTCACTCACGAACGGTCGCTCGCCAACAAGATCGCCAAAGGTTCCGAGGCCGGCGATATCCTGGATCAACAGCTGGCGATGCTGGGCATTCAGCTGGTCACCCAGTTGAACGTCTTGATTAAGACGTCGCGCATTCACGGGCGCACCAATGCGGCGCTGGACAAGCCCGTGGACTCCATGTTGACGCTCGTGAAAACGCTGGCGGCAGACCACCCCGTTGCACTTCGCCTGCAAAATGACTTTCTCTTTCTCGGAGACAGTCACCTGAAAATGAGCTCGCAGCAGATGGCGGTCTTCGCGAGCATCATCGAGGCATTGAACAAGTGGCATATCGGCGGGATCTCGTTCGCCGCAACGGCCGAGTCCAAAGATTATCGCGAGTTCGCCTATCTCTTTGTCAGTCTCGACCCGGAAAAGCATACCCTCGCCGATCTGCAGGAGGCTCTCCAGACCGCAGGTGTCAAAGGGATCGACCTGGAGGAACCGCGAACACTTCAGCTTCAAGCATCGACCGACGCCGAAGCCGGAGCAGGCGAGCCGGGGACGCGGTCTGGATCATCAGCCGGCGGCCCGGAAAACTCGAAGGACAAGCGGAAAGCCATCGCGAAAGGCCGCTATGCCAAGGCGGCCTCGGCGCTCGGCGACCTCACAAAAAATACGCGCGCCGGCGGGACGGTCAGCTTCAAACAGGCGAAACGCGCAATTCAGAACATCGTCGAACTGATGATGCAGGATGAATCCACACTTCTGGGACTGACCAATCTCCGCTGCCATGATCAATATACCCACAACCATTCCGTGAACGTGTCGCTGCTGGCGATGGCCCTCGGCAATCGAGCCGGATACCCGAAGGTGGACCTGGCCGACCTGGGCTTGTCGGCGTTGTTTCACGACGTGGGCAAATGCGCCATCTCCCTGGATGTCCTGAACAAACCCGGCGAGTTCACGCAGGACGAATGGGCGATCATGCGTTCACACCCGATTGAAGGCGTCTTCACCCTGGTGAAGGCTCGCGGTATCAATAACGTGCCCGCGCGTATGGCCTCGGCCTCATTCGAACATCATATGAACTATGACTTTTCGGGCTATCCCAAACTCAAGGTGCCGTGGAACCAAACCGTCGCCAGCCGTATCATCACCATCGCCGACTGTTACGATGCGATGACCTCGTCGCGCGTGTACCGCCGGGAGCCGATGTCCCCCGCGAATGTGCTCAAATTCATGTTCGGGAAGAGCGGACAATCGTTCGATCCCGTGCTGCTCAAACTGTTCGTGAACTGCGTGGGCATTATTCCCATCGGCAGCCTCGTGCGTCTCGACTCCGGCCCCCTGGCGGTGGTGATCAAACCCGCGCAGGATAAAGCCAATGCGGAACGTCCGCTGGTGCGAGTGATTACGGATGCAGACGGAACACCGATTGAGGACGGTCCCGAACTCGACCTGGCTGCGCAGGACAACACCGGAACCTATACGCACAACATTCTGCAGCTGGTCGACAACGCCGAGTACCACTTCGACACCGGCCGCTACTTCGTCTAACCCACCAGCGCCGCAATTCAGCCCCCGCCGCTACCGCTTGCTTTCGGGCGGAGGCCAATCCATTTCGGTGTGTCGGCCACAATAAAAGCAGGCCACCCGGTACTTCGCCTTCCGGCGCGGATTCGGCATGGAGATGAATACGACGGGAGTGTCATCGTAGGGACACACCGGCTGTTGATGCATCAAATGTTCATCTGCCATCAGCTCCAGTGAAGCGTTGTCCCAGAGCGGTGACAGCTGCTCACGCCCTGTCACGCTGGTGTGCCACCCGCATCGTTCGCATGTGATGTCAAACGTCTTGATCCGGTCGCGTGTCTGCGACTGGTCAAGAGCCTCCACCGGCCCCGGACATCCGGTGCGCCCGCAGCTGATCGCCTCATGTTGTAGCGCCCGGATAAACAAGCGATGGGCCTGCTCTTGCTCGAAAGACATCGTAGAATCCTTTCTCATCCGGCCCTGCCGCCCGCCGGATGTGCAACCGGTGAATGCCTCTGGTGGCTTATAGCCACCGGTCCAACGCCTGTCAAATCACCTTCTCGCCCTGCGCCTCCCTCCTTGACACGATACCGGCAGGCAGCTATCCTCCCGAGGTTTGTAGCACGACATTATTCCCGCGAAAGGAGTCCCGAGATGGGTGTGAAGTGGCACGGAGCAGGCCGGCGCGCGATTGTGGTCGGGGCGCTCGTCGCAGCGACCCTCGGCTTGTTCTCAACGAGTCCGGCGGCGGAATTCAAGATGGGGGTCATCGACCCTCAAGTCATCCTGGAAAAGAGCAAGGCCGGCAAGCGAGCGCTGGACGGGCTGCGAGAGTATGTGGCGACGCGCCAGAAACTGTTGTCCCGGGACGAGGAAGAGTTGCGCAATACGGAGAAGCAGCTCAAAGAGCAGGCCGCGAAATTGACCGATGCCGAAAAGAAAGACAAAGAAACCTCGTTTCGCAGCAAGATCCAGGACTACCAGAAGCGCGCCCAGGAGTTTAACCAGGAACTGCAGGGCAAGCAGAAGGAACTTGTCGACGAGTACATGAAGAAGATTGCCGTGGCCACCCAGGCAGTCGCCGACAAAGGCGGGTATCAACTCGTGCTGGATAAGGGGAGCGAGCAAACCGTGAAAATCGTGATCTTCAATAAAGACACGATTGATTTGACCGAACAGGTCATCAAAGAATTCGACCGCACGAACAAGTAAGTCTCACGAATCGAGCAGGTCCTGCCGAATATGCTCCACCAGCTGAAGAAACGCTGGTGGAGCCGGGTCTACCGCCTCAGTGACGAGTTCAATCCCGCGCCCCGATCCAGCCCCCAACCCCAACGCCGCCGCGCGTCGGATCTGACGTTGATCGCTGATCCGCTTACCTTGCAGTTTCGACGAAGTCCCAAACGACCGTAGCAGCGCAATGGCAGTCAGGTCCACCGCGACCCGGTCTCCGCTGCAGATCAACAGATCCGTCTTCGCGGGAGTGCCGGATGTCGGGCCGCCATCGATCATGGTCGTGGTCCCATCGGCCACGGTCAACGCAGGATGAACGGCGAGATTGATTTCAGCTATGCGCTCGTGCCAATCCCCGCTCCAGAATGTGACGGATGGACGGTACCGCGGGTGGACCGCCCCGACGAAATTTTTGAGGCTACAGGAAAACTCTGCAAAGCGATGGGTCTTGATGACCGGCATGTTGATCACGACATCGGCGTCCTAGACCGGCCGAGAGAAATAGAAATGGCCGATGGCCTTGGCATCAGGCGGTTCCAGTCGCACCCAAGGTTCGTCTTCCAGCGCCAACACCCTAGCCCCTGCCGATTCCGCTGCCGCTCGCATACCGGTACTGGTCAGATTGGCGGATGTGGGAAGGCGAATGATCCCCGAGCCGTCGGCGACCACCACTTCCGCCGCTCCATTCGCCCTGACCATGTCTGCCATGGCTTTGACCACCAGCGGATTGGTCGTCGAGGGCGGCGGCTGATCGTTCAACACATTAGGTTTCAGCAGGACGCGGGCTCCGCGGACCCCCAACCGATCGAT
>DAONAB010000047.1:0-14268 GCA_035400805.1 Nitrospira sp.
GATCGTCACGCTGCTCCTTCGCCGACCGGCGGCAGAGGTCTTGTTCGTCTCCGCGTCGATCCCGATACGCATCAGACGAACAAGACCTCTGCCGCCGGTCGGCGAAGGAGCAGCGTGACGATCATGCCCCGCGCCTGACGTTCAACCGCTCCCAAGCCTTGGCATATTTCACGAAGGTATGAAGACCGGCAAACATGGCGACGACCAGCCCGTGCACACCATCGCGATAGCCCCCGCGCGTAAACAGCGTTTTCAGAATGGTGCCGAGGTGATGCGTGGCAATGGTCCAGCCGCTGATGTGGCGGACTCGCTTCAGCTTTTCATCGGCGCCCAGCGTCGTATACCGCATCATCTTGCGAATGTGATGATTCACGGTGGGCATGCTGTAATGAATGAAGGGTTCTTGGAGACGCTCCCTCCGGCCGCTCAGCGCGAGATTTTCGTGCAGACGCACATCGTCGTAACGGCCCGCCGTCTTGCGGAACAGCCGCAGTTGATAGTCCGGATACAGTCCTCCGCCTTGAATCCATTTCCCGTAAAAAAAGTTCCGGCGGGGAATTTCATACCCTCCGATGTCGGCAGGCGGCCGGGCGGCCATCAGTGTGTGGATTTCCTGGCGCAAGGCATCCGGCACTCGCTCGTCGGCATCCACGACCAGGATCCAGTCCGCTCCGGCCTGGTCGATCCCGAAATTCTTTTGCGGTCCAAAGCCGGGCCATGGCCGGACATACACGCGTGGGGTATACCGCTTCGCCACCTCGACGGTTCGATCCCGGCTTTCGGCATCTACCACGATCAGCTCATCCGCCCACCGCAAGGATTCAAGACAAGCAGCGATATTGTGTTCCTCGTCCTTGGTGATCACCACCGCCGCAATCGTCATGCCGTCCCGTCCCGCTTCACCATACCGTGCCTACCCTTGCTTCACCGGTGCAGCCTGATTCGGCTGCGGAACATCCTGCGACTGGAGTTCCCAGAACCGGGCATATTTGATGAACGTGTAATAGGCATAGAGACCGGACAAAATGAGGCCCGGCACCCCATCCAAACATCCCTTGCGCCCGACATACATCTTGAGAAACGTAAAACAAGGATGCGACACGAGCTGATGCCACGAAAACGATCGCCGCTGTTCCACCATCCGCTTGGCCATCAAATCAGAATACCGCTCCTGCTTGGCCAGGTAATGGTCGATGTCTCGAAAGGGATACTGCAGGGCGGCAGCGGTCAGGTAGCCCAGTCGCCCATCCAGGTCGAAACTTTCATGAACGAGTTCATCGCGATAGCGCAGCTTGCTTTTGCGGAACAATTGCGGTTGCCGATAGTCGGGATACCAGCCGCAATGTTTGATCCAGCGGCCCAGAAAGTAATTCTTTCGCGGCACGAAATAGGCGTCGGCCTCCGGCCCTGCGGCTAACAGGCGCTGAATCTCGTCACGCAATTCCGGCGTAGCCCGTTCGTCCGTGTCCAAACTGAACACCCAGTCGTGCGTGGCATGCGTCAGGGCCTCGTTCCTCAGACGGCCGAATCCATGGAAGTCATGCTGGTAGACCTTGTCCGTGAACTCGCGACTGATGCGTTCGGTGCCGTCGGTGCTGTGAGAATCCACCACGATGATTTCATCCGCCCAGGTGATGGATTCCAGGCAGGCCCGCATGTTGGGTTCGTCATTGTAGGCAATGACAACAGCCGATACCGGTAGACGTTCCACAGAGAATGGTCCTTTTCAACTCGCTTCGACGCTGCGTCGCTTACCGCAGACGGGTCACAATCGGCTCCCGAACTCTCGCCAGGACCAAAGACGATTGGAATCCAGCGCGACATTCGCGACTTCGTATAACGCCATTAATTCCCGGTCACGGGCAATCGGCAGCCGCCTGCTGCCTGTCTGTTCATCGGGCATCGGCTCAAAGGTCAGCGTGGCCTCCTGAAACGTTTCGGTCGCGAACGAATACAACAGCAATCCTTCAGCGCTCGCAAGTCCGACCAGGTTATCGTACACACTCGTCAGATAGGCCACCTGACCGGGCAGACAGTCTCGCACCAGAGCGCAGCTCACATCATGCCCCGCAAACGAACCCATCGCCGGCAATCCTGCGTTGAGCGCCAACAGGGTCGGAGCCAGATCCACCTGACTGGCGATGGTGCTCACGGTCCGGGGGTAATAGGTCGCCGGGGTCCGCAACGACTCGTCCATCCATATGAACAACGGCGACGCGAAATGCCCGGCCTTGCGCTCGATATCGGAACTCCCCACCGGCTCATGCCGGCCATGATCCCCCAGAATGACGACGATCGTATTCCTCAGCAATCCTTCACGAAGGAGCTTGGTGAACACTCGCTCCAGTTCAAGGTCCGTATATCGCAAGGCCGCAACATACTTGTCTTGCACCTGTTGCTGGAGCAACTGAACATCCGGATGGGTCAAAGGCGCAGCAAACGGATGATGCGTCGAGAGCGTGAGCGTGGTGAGAAAAAACGGTTTCCCCTCTGACTGCCGCGCCTTTATCCGGTCGTAACAGAAATCGAACAACGCCCCATCGACAATGCCGAGTCCAGCCCGCTCCGTAGTGGCGGGAAAGTCTCCTTCATCCAGCAAATGCTGCAAGCCATTGCGGGCCACGAACGATTGCAGCCGGTTCAAATCCCGATGCTGCCCGATCACCATTTCCGTGCTGTACCCCTGACGTTGCAGGAGGGACGGCAGGCAAAGGTAATCGTGGGCGTACCGGGTCTTCATCGCGGCAGCGCCTTGTCGCGGAAAGGTGCTGCAGAGCGTGGCGAACAATCCCCTGGAGGTTTGTACGCCGTTCGAAAAAAAGTTCTGGAAATACACACTATCCTGTTTCAGTCGATCGAGAAAAGGGGTGCCTTTTACCTCGCCGTAGGTCTGACCGAGATATCGGCGATCCAATCCTTCGAGAAACACTAAGAAGATGTTGGCCGGCGTCGGTAATCGAACGCCCTCGGGAGACGGCCCAGTCGTCCGCACGAATGGATAGCGGGCATCGACAAAGGTCTCGGTGGGCCCCAATAGGTGTTGCGCAGTGCGCACGGCCACGTCATAAGGCATGGCCTCGGTATTCGCCCGCCGTTCGATCGGATTGCGCGACACCACCGCAATACGCAAGGCCTCGGCGGCAAACAGCACGGGGTTCTGCGCCAGCGTGTAGTACACCATGGTGCCGATCGGCGCGATGCGAATGCCATAGGGCCCTGAATGGTGAAACCCTGCGCCTCCGGCCACCAGTGCCACGACCAGCAACGCATTGGCCTGGAAACCTGAGCCCGGCCGCCAGCGATCCAAAGCCGGCACTACTGCGCGAGAAAAACTCCAGTACCATAAGGCGATGCCTGCCGCTTGAATCGCCAAAAACACCGTCAGCCGCCAGGCCCATTTCCCGACCGCCTCCAATTCTGCGCTGGTCTGCTGCATGGCCTGCACGTTTGTCCCCTCCGTCGTCGCCGCCGGCGCGAGGAGATCGCCGAGATACTCCAGGAACACAAAATCCATATGTTGATGATTGAATCCGTAGTACCCCATGTCGACACACAGGAGCACGAACAGAAGCAAGCCGGTGAGCACGCACCCCACATGAACGGCGGGCTGAAATGAGAGGAACACGTGCCGCGGCGATTGACGCAAGCCGGACAATCCGTGCCGTATCAACGTGTAGACACCGGCGCCGGCCACACCTAGCACGAGAGCAAATGTGGCGGTGATGAAATCCCCTCGCACACCGACGAGGAAGGTCTTGAGCAGCAAAGCCGCCGTGGGCGTCTCCTGCTCGAGCGCATCGCGCAGCAAAAACACCCGCTCCGCCATCTGAATGACGACGAACAGGATCCACCAGAACAACACGCTCTTACGGATAGACGCTCCCGACTCGACCCATCGTGGCATCATGACGCAATGACCTTCCGATAGACCCGCTCCAATTCATCCACCATCCGGTCGATCGAATAGGACTGCTCCACAGTGTGACGCCCACGCCGCCCCATCGCTGCACGCAGGTCCGGATCCTTCAGGAGGCGAACGATGCGGTCGGCCAGCGCATCGGGATCGCGGGGCGGAACGAGAAAACCTGACTCTCCATCGGCGATCACATCGGGAATGGACCCCGTGGTCGTCGACACGACCGGCAAACCGATCGCCAGGGCCTGCATCAGCACCTGGGGAATCGTATCGCCCTCCACCGTGGGAATCACAAACAGGTTCAACGAACGGAACACATCCAGAAGATCGTCACGGAATCCCAACATGCGGACATCGGTCGTCAACCCGAGACGCTCGATCTGGGCGCGGATGTTCTGCTCTTCCGGCCCTTCTCCCACGATGAGGAATGCCGCTGAAGAATATTGCTTCAAGACCTTGGCTGCCGCTTCGACCAGATAACGATGGCCTTTATAGTCCCGGAGGTAGGAAATCATGCCGACCAGCACATGCCCGGGAGGAATGCCCAGCTCGACACGAATATCCTGCTTGGGTGGCGCCGGCGAAAACTGCTCCACGTCCAGGCCGATCGGAAAAGACGCCACACGATCCGGCGAGAGACCGTCTCGATGAATCAGGTCCTGCCGATTGCGCTCGCTGCCGGTGACGATCACCATGTCCAGCAGGCGGCGGTACAACAGGTGCGTGGTGGCATTGTTATTGAGCGGCGCCGAGATATGGCGCGTGCGAATGACTTTCGGACGCGGATTGAGGAGACGTGTGGAAAGGGCTGCGATCCAACTGTCCCGCGAGCTGTTGACGTGGACGATGTCGGGGCGCTCCCGTGTGAGCAATTGCCGGAACGCAAGGATGGACAGCGGCAGGCGCCATTGCCGCATGACGAAGGGCTCCACCGGAAGCCCGCGCTCCTTGGCCATCGCCATAATGGGACTGCGAGGCTCCAGGACCAGGCGGATGTGATGGCCACGCGCCATCAATCGTTCGGCGTGCAGTAGGACAGCCAGTTCTTGTCCGCCGACCGCCATGCTGGATTCCGCAATGAGAATGTTCACGATGATCCTGATGTCCCTACTCGCCCGAGTTGCTGCTGGACGGCGCGCACGACGTGCTCCGATGTCACGCCGGTCAAACACTCGAGCGTGACGGCGCGCGAACATTCGCGACGAAAACAGGGGCGGCACTCAACCGGATTGGACAAGACGACATGCCCCGGGCCATAGGGGCCTGTCTTCACCGGATCGGTCGGCCCGAACAGGGCTACCACCGGAGTGCCGACGGCCGCCGCAATGTGCATGGGCCCTGAATCGTTCGTCACCAGCACGGCTGCGCGGCGCAACAAACTGGGCAGCAAGCCTACAGGGGTCTGTCCTGTCAGATCAACCGCTTTCGTGCGCATGCGCGCCATCACCGCACGCGTCTCGGGTCTCTCCGCCGGGCCTCCCATAAAGACGATCGGAAGACCTTGCGCATCAGCCAGGCGATCCGCCGCCTCAGCAAAGTGTTGCGGTGGCCAGCGCTTCGTCTCCCAACGCGCGGACACATTCATCCCGATCCATGGTGACGCAGTGGCGAGACCCGCTGCAGCAAGGAGCGCGTCCACAGCCGGCCGGTCTTCAGCCCGGTCAATGAAGTCAAATCGCGGCTGTGTCGGTCGCGCAGCGCCCAATGCTTCTGCCACCAGCAGATACCGGTCTACCGCATGCATCGATCCAGTGGGAACGGCCACCCGTTGGGTATAACAATACGGACTGCCTTCGCGCGCGTTCGCGAATCCCACGCGCCGCCCAGAGCCGGTGAGCCAGGCCATAGCGCCGCTCCTGAACAACCCTTGCAGATCGACGACCAGATCGAAGCGGGCCGCGCGGAGATCCGGGACCTGCCCCAGCCAGCCCATGAGCCCCTGCTCTACCGCGCAGACCTGATCAACCCCCTCGATGACCTCCACCAGTGAGGCCCATTGCCGCTTGACCAGCCACGTGACCTTGGCCTGCGGAAACCGTTCGCGCAAGGCGGCCAGAGTCGGCATGGCGTGCACGATGTCACCCAGTGAACTTGGTTTGATGAGCAGGATTCGGCGGACTGGCTCGGTCATTCGGCCACCAGGATGATGCTGGCTCAGCGGGTCAGGTCGGCGACCGGCTTACGCGTCGCATGAGCAATGGTCCATTCAACCGCATGCGGCAAGTCAGCGGCCACATGGTCCGGAGACAGATCGCGCGCGGTCAGATCGGCTAACGCCTCCGCCCCTGACGGGCCGGTCATGACCAGCACCGCACGCGCACCGACCTGCTTGGCCAGTTCGATATCACGCACACTGTCCCCGACGACATAGGCGCGGTGCAGGTCCACCTGCAACTCCGCCAAGGCCCGATCGACCATCCCTCGGGACGGCTTCCGGCAATTACAGCGATCGTCGGGGTGATGCGGGCAGAAGTACAAGCCGTCGAGCGTGACCCCGTCTTCGGCCAGCAGAAGTCGCAACTTGTTATGGATCGCTTCGAGATCCTTTGAGCTGAAATACCCTCGCCCCACGCCGGACTGATTCGTGACGACGACCAGCTTGGCGCCACCGCTTTTGAGTCTGGCCAGCGCCGCGCCCACACCGGGAAGCAGCGTGAACTCCTCGGGCGTCTTCACGTACCCGCTGTCGACATTCAACGTCCCATCCCGATCCAAAAACACGGTCACTCCCGCCAGCGCTGTGGGTGACAAGGCAGGGTTCACGGCTTCCGGTGCACTGACAGAGAGAGGGGGCGCGAGCGGCAAATGACGCGACGCCGCATCATGGACCTGCTCCACCGTCACACCGGTCATGCATCGGTGATCGATGGGACATTCCCGCAACAGGCACGGGGCGCAAGAGACCGGTTGCCGGACCAGCTGGGCCTCGACGCCGAACGGCGACGTCGTCTGCCAATCCGTCGGACCGAACACCGCCACCAGCGGAACATTGAAAGCCGCCGCCACATGCATGGGGCCTGTATCGTTCGTCAGAAACAACTGGCACCGCTTCACCAACGCCAACAATTCGCGCACCGTGGTTTGGCCGGAACAGACTACCGTGCGAGTGTGAATCTGGTCGGCGATGGCTTTCCCCAACGGTTCTTCGCCCTTGGCCCCCACGATGGCGACACCGACCCGGGCTCCTGATTGAGCCTGCGCCTGCTTCACGACCCGATTGACGACCTCGGCATACCGGTCCGGCAACCATCGTTTGGCATGGCCATAGGTCGACCCGGGATTCACGCCGATGACCAGATCCGACGGGCCGATTCCGGCATCAGCCAAGCGGCGGGCGATCAGCGCGGATTCTTCCGGCGTGACGAACAGCCGCGGTGCCGGAGCCTGGCCTTGTCCCCCCAAGGGTTTGAGCAGATCCCAATAGTACTCGACCTGGTGTCGCTGCGCGCTGCGTGGCGGCACGCCGACCGGATCGGTCAGTAACAAACTCCGGCCATCCGTGGCATATCCGAATCGACGGGGAATGCCGGCCAGGAAACTGATCAGCGCCGCCTCAAACGCATTCTGAAACAGAATGGCGAGATTGAAGCGATGCCGACGCAAAACACCGGCCAGGGTCCACTTGCCGGTCAACCCCGCATGACGTCCCCGGTCGTCATACACCAAGGTGCGATTGACCGCCGGATGCTGCGCCAGCAGATCCGCAATGGCCGGCTTGACCAGGAGCGTGATCTCGGCCTGCGGAAACAACGTGCGCACCTGAGTAAGCGCAGGCTCGCACATGACGGCGTCGCCCAGCCAGTTGGGACCGCGCACGACGATGCGCCGGATCTCTTCCTTACGCATGGCTCGTAGGCCTGCCTTCCGGATCAAGGCGTAGGAGCCGCTCCAGCCGCTCTTGCCCGGACACAATCTGCGTGCGAAGCCGGACAGCCCAACAGGCGTCATCAGCGTTCAGGAAGGGCGCCACCTTGTCAGCGTCTTTTTCCGTCGTCACCAGCAGATCCACGCCCCCTGTTTGTGCGTTGGCACGAATCGCCTCCATCATGGCATGGGTATAGTGCACATGATCGGGAAATGCCAGCGTCTCCTTCACGGTGATTCCCAATTCCTCCACCAATGTGCGGAAAGAGCCGGCATTGCCGATCCCGCTGAAAATCACTGCCGAACGGCCACGAAAGGCATCTCGCGTTCGCCGTTCATCCCGTCCCACGCGCCGGAACTCCTCTGCGGGAAACCCTACGCAGACCGGAGGTGGAAGAGTCGGGCATGCCTGCACCAACTCTCGCCAGACTGCTTCCCCTGCCTGTTCATGATCGACCCTCGTGATGAGCACAACTGATGCTCGAGCTGCCGCCGAAAGGGGTTCCCGTAAACGACCGACCGGCAACGCGGCCCTGAGCCCGGCTGTATCCGTCGCATCGACGAGCAGGAGATTCACATCACGGTGGAGCTGGACATGCTGAAATCCATCGTCCAGCACAAAACAATCTATCGGCTGACGGCTCAGCACCCACTGGCCGAGCGCATACCGGTCCGCGCCGACCGCCACAATCGCCTGGGGGCAGCGACGCGCCATGAGATAGGGCTCATCGCCGGCCTCTTCCGGTCCCACCAGGACCTGCCGCCCGTCCGACACGAGCAACTGCGGAGTCTTGCTGCGACGCCGATAGCCTCGACTCAAGATGGCGACGCGTTTGCCTTGGGCGATCAATTGGTCGACGACGTACATGACGACCGGCGTTTTTCCTGTGCCGCCCACGGTGAGGTTTCCGATGCTGATCACGGGACGCGGCAACCGACGCGTCTGAAACCAGCCGCCTGTGTACCCCCACAGACGAAATCTCGCCGCCAGTTCATACGGATATCCCACCCATCGCAACCAGGATTGTCGCATGGGCGTCATGAGGAACGCGGACGCGGCAACGCGCCGCGCGCAGCGCCTTTGGAATCAGTCGACGTGACGGCTGGCGGAAGAAACGTGGCAATAATCTCCGCACTGCGCTGAAGCGCGCCCTGGTTGTCCGCGACCACTTGCTGCGCGGCTTGTCCCATCCCTTTCAGAGCGTCTGAATTGCCGAGGAGGTCGCGCAGGCTCCGCGCGAGGCCCTGTACTCCTTCCACAACACGCCCGCCCCGGGCAGTCAGTAAGAGAGCCGCCACTTCCGCGCAGTGATCGGTGTGCGGTCCGAAGAGCACCGGTTTTCCCCAGACGGCCGGTTCCAATAAATTATGGCCACCGATCGGAACCAGTGTGCCGCCGACAAAGGCCACCGCAGCCTCGCGATACAAGAGCGCCAATTCACCGCGGGTATCCAAGACCACCACGCGCGGACCGGATCCGGAGCTCGACTCCCCACGGCCAGTGCTGCGTCGAGACACGGTCAGTCCCTTGGCGCGCACCATCTGCTCGACCTGCGCCGCTCGTTCGATATGGCGGGGGGCCAGCACGAGACGGAGATCGGGGAACTCTTCACACACAGCCTGGTACGCATCCACGATGATCTCTTCCTCACCGGGATGAGTGCTACCTGCCACCAGGAGCCGCTCACGCTCGGTCAGTCCAATGGCCTGCTTAGAGACGGCCGTGCCGCCGGCAGCGGCCCGCGGGACCGGCTGGTCGAACTTGATATTGCCGGTGCAACGAACCCGCGACGGGTCAGCACCCAAGTCAATCATACGCTGCGCATCCCGCTCCGATTGCATGAGGCAACTGCTGATCATATTCAGCATCGTGCGATAAAAATCCCGGATCACGGGCAGACGCTGTCGCTCGAACGACCTGGTGGACAGCCGCCCGTTGACCAGGACCGATGGAATGTTGCGCCTCCGGAGGCTCCGGAGCAAATTGGGCCAGAGCTCGGTTTCGACGAACACGTAGAGACTGGGCCGGAGCTGGTCGATCGCTTGATTGACGACCCAGGGAAAATCCAACGGAGCGTATCGATGTTCTGCCACACCTTCCAAGCGCTGTTCCACCGCCTCCCGTCCCGTTTCGGTCACGGTCGAGACCACCAATCTCGCGTCAGGATACCGCCGGCGAAGCTCCCGCACCAGCGGCGCCACGGCCACCACTTCGCCCAAGGACACCGCGTGAATCCAGATGCAGGCTGCCGCAACGCCTGACTTGAACGGCTGCGCCGCCAGCAGCCCAAGCCGCTGCGGTAGTCCGCGCCGGCATCGCTGCTTGGCCAGCAGCACACACAGGATAACCGGGGATAGGAGAAGGAGAAGGCAGTTGTAGAGCAGATACCACATTACGGACGAGCCCGCAGGGCCGCCGCATCGGCCTCGATCGTCATGCGGTTCAGGGTCGCTTCCAACTCCCCGCGCAAGCGCTCCAGGTCTTCAGGGGATGCATCCGGCGGAACTGAAATCGGCGTGCCGATGAGGAAAATCCCCTGCGAGAACGGATAGGGCATGATGAACCGGTCCCAGCTCGCGAAGAGTTTTTTTTTGAGCAACCGAAGGCCATGGGGATGATCGGCAAGCCGGTGGCTCTGGCCAACTGCACTACCCCCACCTTGGCGACCTGTCGCGGTCCTTTCGGTCCATCCGGCGTCAACACCAGGTTGCCGCCCGACCGTCCGAGGCGAACCAGCCGGCGAAAAGCTTCCGCGCCGCCTCTGGTGCTGGACCCGCGCACGGCATCCAACCCGAACCGCGCGACAATCCGGCAGATCAATTCGCCATCCCGGTGCTGGCTGATCAGGATATGGGCTTTGAGGCCGGGAATGGCCAACGGCATCATCAGTTGCTGCGCGTGCCAAAAGGCAAGAATCGTCCGCTGTCCCTGGGCGAATATCCGGGACACATGCTCCCCGCCTTCGGTCTTCCAGCGCATCGTGCGTTGCAGCAGCCGAATCACTGAATACCCCACAGGCGGCACTACGGCGACTTTGAGCGCATTTGTCACGCGCTTCGACCAGGCCTGTTTCGTTTGGGGCACTGCCGGGGGTCTATGTGGCACGGAGTCGCTCACCTCTTCACCTCTCCTGTGCGGTTACTGCGGAAGGGCATCGGCAAACTGCATCGCGTGGAGGCGCTTATAGAGGCCGCCCTTGCGCAATAACTCGTCATGCGTGCCGATTTCTGCGACCGTACCGCGATCGAGCACAACAATACGATCGGCATTTTGAATGGTCGATAACCGATGTGCGACCACCAGCGTGGTCCGGTTTTGCATCAGATTAGAGAGGGCCATCTGCACGATGCGCTCCGACTGCGTGTCCAATGCCGAGGTCGCTTCATCCAGCACCAGAATCGGCGGATCCCGCAGAATCGCCCGGGCAATCGCGAGACGCTGACGCTCGCCGCCCGATAGTTTCAGCCCCCGCTCTCCGATCAACGTGTCGTAGCCATCCGGCATACGCGCGATGAAGTCATGCGCATAGGCCAATTGCGCCGCCCGCATCACGTCGTCGAGCGTCGCCCCCTGTCGCCCATAGCCGATGTTATTGCGGACGGTATCGTCAAACAGCACCACTTCCTGCGACACGATTCCGATCTGGCCGCGCACCGACTGCAGGGTGCAGGTCCGGATATCCACACCATCGATCAAAATCTGACCGCCGCTCGGGTCATAAAATCTCGGCAAGAGACTCACCAAGGTGGTCTTCCCACTTCCACTGCTGCCCACGAGCGCAATGACCTCACCCGCACGTATCGTCAAATCGATGGCCTTCAGCGCCGGATCGCCCTGCCCTTCATACTGGAAGGCCACCTGCCGGAATTCGAGGGAACGGGAAATCAACGGCAACTCCGTCTGTCCGCCAGAGGCCACCTGCTCGGTCGGAAGATCCAGCACGTCAAAGACGCGCTCCGCCGCCGCAAGCGCCTGCTGCACGGTGTTGTTGGCGCCGGACAATCGTCGAATGGGCGTATAGGCCATGAACATCGCCGCCAGGAAGGAGAAGAAGGCGCCGGGCGTCATTTCGTCGTGAATCACGAGATACCCGCCGTACCAGATGATCCCCGCCACCCCGAGCACGCCGATCACTTCCATATGCGAGGAGCCCAGGGATGACACCTGGATCGCTTTCATCGTGGTATGGATGAAGGCGTCGTTGCTTTGACGGAACCGCTTCGCCTCGTCCTCTTCCCGGCCGAAGGATTTCACCATCCGGATACCGGCCAGCGCCTCCTGGAGCGTCGACGCCATGTCGCCCATCCGTTCCTGCCCGCGTGTGGCAAGCCCTCGCAACTTCTTTCCCATCCGCGCCATCGTGACCACGGACAGCGGGACCACGATCATGGACACCATGGCCAACTTCCAATTCTGGTAGATGATCACTCCGATCATCGCCAGAAAGGTCAGCCCCTGCTGAAATAAGTCTTTCAAAACCCCGGCCACGGCGTTGGCCATTTGATTCACATCGTTGATGACGCGCGAGACGAGCCGCCCGGAGGTATTGGTATCGTGAAAACGGACGGGCAAGCGAACCAGTTTGGAGAAGAGCTGCTCCCGGATGTCGCCGATCACCTGGTTGCCGACATAATTCATCAGATAGTTCTGGCCGTAGTTGAACACGCCTTTAAGGATAGCCACGGCCAAAATCGCCACCGGCAGGACGAGGAGCAGGCTTTCATCCTTACTGATGAACAGGCCGTCGAGCACCGGACGTACCAGCCAGGCATAGGCGGCAGAGAGGCCGGCGACGAGCAGGGCGCACACGAACGCCGCACCCAACCGGAATCGATACGGGTTCAGATAGGTGAGGAGGCGAAGATAATGTTTCATGCTCGGCACTCAGCCAGCACGGCTTCGGCGGCCCGTCGGGAGGCCCCCGGTGTGCCCAATGCCTGGCGCACCGACAGCAGCGCCGCTTTCATCTCCGCATAGGCGCGAGGATCGGCCAACAGCCGCTCGGTCTCTTGGACCAATCGTTCCGGTGTGGCCTCGTCATGAATCAGCTCCGGCACAATGCCACGACCCGCCACCAGATTTGCCAACCCGATCCAGGGCACACGGATCAACAGCCGCGCCAAGCGATAGGTGATCCAGGAGGAGGCCCGATAAAACAAAATCATGGGCGTGCCCACGACGGCCGCCTGCAAGGTGGACGTGCCGGATTTGACGACCAGAAGATCCGCCGCGGCCATCACTTCGCTGGCCTGGTTGCGAAAGACTTTAATGGGAACCGGGCTATCCTTCAACAGATCCGCAAGAAACTGGTCCTGCACCGATGAGGCTTGCGCCAGGATAAATTGCATGGCCGGATGGCGTTGGGTGAGTTGCTTCACCGTCTCCAGCAGCACCGGGATATGCTCGAGCAATTCAGCCTTGCGGCTGCCCGGAAACAGCCCGATCACCGGCCCCGCTTCCGACAGCCCGAATTGACGGCGCAAAGCCTCACGATCGTACGATGGGGCGACTTCGTCGAGGATCGGATTCCCGACAAACGTGCAGCGTACGCCGGCATTCTTATACAGCGGCTCCTCGAACGGCAGAATTGCAAGGACATGGTCGACCCGCTGTTGAATCCAGCGCATCCGGCCCCGGCGCCAGGCCCAGACTTGTGGCGCAATGTAGTAGACGATCTTCAGGCCGCAGGCCCGGGCGACCCGGGCAAAGTGGAAGTTGAGTCCGGGATTATCGATCAACACAACGAGATCCCAGCGTTCCCCCTTGATCAAGGTGCGGATACGGGAAATCCTCTGCAGCATGGTCTTCACTGCCGACAGCCCGATGAGCCCCATCACATCCAATTGAGGAATATCCTTCACCAGCTCCGCACCGGCCGCCCGCATGGATGCGCCGCCGATCCCCACAATCTGGAGCGACGGAGACAATTCCTTCAACGCCTTGACCAAATGGGCTCCGTGGAGATCGCCGGAAGCCTCGCCGGTGACAATTAAAATACGTGGCATGTCGCTCTGCTCAGGCAGACCACCATCGACATGGCCCTCCTAGAGACTGTCATGGCCGAATGCCGCCGCGGATACGTCGCCGGCGGAATGGCGCTGCGTGAATTGACCAATGGCATCCAACACCCGGGCTGCCAGGTTGAGCGCGGCCTCGCCATCCTCACCCGACACCACCGGGCGCGATCCGGTCGCCACCGCGTGAACAAAGGCCTCCAGTTCCAATCGTAAGGGCTCGTCATCCCCCGCTTGAAATGTTTCCACATCGATCGTCGGCCGCGGTCCGCTGCCTTGCACGCGCCGCGACACCATCGCCTGACGCGTTTGAAAATCGATCGAGACATAGCGGTCGCGCTGAAAGAATCGCAAGCGGCGCATCTTATTCGTGGAGACACGACTCGCGGTCAGGTTGGCGACGCATCCGCTCGCAAAGGCGATCCGGGCATTAGCGATATCGATATTGGATGACAGCACCGGCACTCCGGCGG
>DAONAB010000048.1:0-14129 GCA_035400805.1 Nitrospira sp.
TTGCGTTCGAGCGTGGCTGGCAGCGGGGAATCGACGGGGCCTTGAAACTGCAACTTACCGAGAATCTCACGGCGCGGGGCAATGTGGCCTGGGGTCAGTGTAAGGGGTACGGATTGCAGTCCGGTCATTTCCTCCTGGAGGCCAAGGAAATCGCGGACATCAATTCGCAGGGCGGGGTCTTCTGCGATCACATGCAGACCCTGACGAGTTCGGCGATCGTGAGTTACCGGCTGCTTGAGCGCACGACGTTTACGGGGCAGATGTTGTTTGCCTCAGGACTGCGCACGTCGGAGAACGAGGACGCCAAGACGAATTCCAGCCACAGCCCGTCCTATACGATCTACAATCTTTCGATTGCGCACGTGTTTCCGTTACCATGGGAAGGGCAGAAATTCCTCCTCGGCTTCGATATCGTCAATCTGTTGGATCAACGGTATTTCATCAATCAGGGAGAGGGGAGTATCGGGTTGGGCGTGTCGCATGCAGGGATGCCGAGGTCGTTCTTTTTCCGCGGCCAATGGTTCTTCTAGCCCACATGCGTCATGAACGCTTCTACTGCAATCGCCCATCTCGCGGCTACGATGAACCCGGCCATTCCTGTAGAATGGCCGGGCGAGCAGGCTCGCGACTCAGTCAGTCAACGTACGTCAGTACGCCTCCTTCCTTCGCCGCTCCGCGTGCTCGTCTCGCTCGCGGCTGCGCGATTTCGTGACGAAGCGTCATGACTATGTGGGCTAGACGACGCGCACGAGGCAGACACCAGACAGGATCCTCCTTCCTGGATGACCTGTTTTTTGAGCCGCATCACTTAGTAACGATTCGGGGAGTGTTATGACGAACATTATCGATGTAGTAGGTTGCGTGATGGGACGTATAGTCGGGATCGGTGTATTGTGTCTGTGCCTATCGCCGGTTGGGGTGTTGGCCGTGACGGGAGATGAGGCGACGCATGAGGCGGATCATGCGTTGGATGCGGACATCATCGAGTTGCCTGAAGTGCATGTGCACGGCCTGCCCTTGAACAAGGATCAGCAGGTGGGGCCGGTGCCGAAAGCGACGCCATGGCCGGCCATACCCTCCTCGCTGGACGGCAAGCCGCTCGATGATTGGATGAAGGCCCGCCTGCTTGTGTCAAAAGAGGCGCTGGTGACGGTGGTGGTGTTGGAGCCGGCGAAACACCGGGAGCTGACCGTCGCCGGCATCATCGCCTTGAACAAATGGACCTTCGCCCCGCAACTCAAAGGCGACGACCCCGTCGACGGCGAACTGACCGTACGGATTCACTTCCGATCGCAGTAGATACGTATCGACAAGCGAGCCGGAAAGATTCCTTGCGGGACGAGCATCCGTTACTTCGGTCGGCGGCCTCCGTAGGGTTCGAACCCTTTTGGTATGGGATGGTGGAACGGTGTCGAACCAAAATTGCCGGTCCACGTGTCCGTCTTCGTGTAATCCCCACCAGGAGAGCCGACCTCTACTGCGACGACATACTGGCGGTCCGTGACAATCGGAAGGATTGCATTGCCACTGTCGGGTGAGCCTCCAACCCATACGCCATTGTGTCGAACATAGAGATGGCCTCGCGTCAAGTCCATGGCGAGTCCGATGACATCTTTGTCGCGCAGCCCGCCCACATTCCGAAGATACCGATTCACTCCGTATGCCAATTGCCCGCCATGTGAAGTCAGTCCGCCAAATTCGTTGGCCGTCGATCGAATACCGACGTTGGTCCACGAGTTGGGGACCTCGTTGTCGGCCCCGGCATGGACGATGAATTCGGCGTACCATCTCCCCTTGCTATGCGGCATCGTGGCGATGCTTTCCGTCGAAGCGCCGCCCATGCCATATCCGACCGTCAGGCGATCCGGGGAAATCATCTTCCGTCCGCGGAATCGTGCCGAGGATTCGCTGTCCGACTTGAACACGACCGGTTGCGTGATAGGCGCCTCAACTGGAGCCGGAAACTCCAGCGTGGTCTTTCCGTCGATCACCATCGAATTGCCTGTGTAGATGCTCTGGACGGTCACAGGCTCCACTCCGACCATCGAGCGCACATAGGCCTTAAAGTCGAGTAGTCCATCTCGTGATGTCACCAGAGTCCGAGGAAACATCTCTTCCCATTGGCCATCCTCAGCAGATGCGAGATTGATGGGAACGCTGTTGTCCAGTCCTCGAATGGTTTGACGGTAGTAGCCGCGGAGAATGACTGACCCTATCCGTGCACCAGGTGCAGCGGAGACTCTCCAGTCGACCGGGTAATACGACATAAGAAAGAGCGTGATCGGTTCGCGGGTGCTCTCTACCTTCAGGTGAATGATGCCCTGGGGAGTCTCGATAGGATGGGAGGTAGGGCGAACGGCCGTTCCGTCGTAAACCGCCACAGCATGAAGCGTGTGAACCTGCATCTTGTCGAGCGCTGTGGAGGGCACGGTTTGCGGCATGCGGGGCTGCTTGCCCGCTTCAAGAATCTGACGCAGCACCTGCGCGAGCGGTAGGGTCGCGCCATTGTGGAACTGAACAACACTGCGTCCGAGAACGGGCTGCGTAGCCGGGTGAAGAATGGCTTCGCAGACGACGGAGTCTCTGGTCCCCCGTACAGAAATCTGCGCATCATCCGAATCCGTCCGGGTTGCCTCCAGATCCATGGCGGTGATACCGGGGCCGATCCGGATCTGTCCGACGCACTCAGATCGTTTCTCGCCAGCCCCTCTGGCTAACTCATAATGCTGAGCGGCTTGGGTCTGGCCCGAGGCATGAACAAAGCGCACGGCGTAGCCGGCGAACTGTGCCGGCAATACCAGTGTAACGGCAAGTGCGAAGGCATTTCGCATCATCATGGGGTTTGCCTCAATAGTGCAGGAAGGGTTGTACTCATGCTGAATGAGATAGCACGAACCGTATTCTCCACCAATCAGGAACCGGCTTTTTGTCGGGGGCCGGGGAGTCACCGAACGGCGGGTTTGGTGAGGGCGTTGTTCACCCAGTTGTTCCCGGCATGGACGTCGATATCACCCACGGGTTTGGGTTTGTCGAGAACCGGGTCGGGGGCAAGTCCGGCATCATCACGGTCCCTTAGAATGGAGTTCCGGTGACCGGTGCGGGCTCCTGTACCGTCCGGCATTGCAGGCCTATCCCGATCAACGATCGAGGGTGCGTCCCGGCCCCGAAATGCAGATGACGGCGGTCGCAATCTGGCCCTCCTTCGGGCAGGGGGCCCAGCGCTTCCAATTGTCATGGCAGTTGGGCCGCTCATCTTTCGGTCCCGGCGGATGGCGTTCACCCTTCTTCCCAGGCGCATCGCGGTCGAGCGTCTGCAGCGTTCCAAAGTCTGACAGGGTTCGTCCGCGGATCTGGAATCCCTTCACCCGATCATTCTGATCGTTCATGCAGACACGATCCCCGTCACAAACGACCGCTTGCCCTAATGGGGATTGCCATATGCCGCCGTCAGTTCTGCGCTGCTGGGACTCCCGTCACAGAGCTCTTTGGTCAGGTCCTGTTGTGCACTCCAGTCGTTGATGTTTTCGCTCATCACCTTCACAAAGCAGGGATGATCTCGTTGCTCCTCCGATGCGATTCCAAACACGGCATAGTCGTTATTTCCGCTCGCGTCCGGTACGCCGACCTCAAAGGCCGTTCCTTGGAACCCGGATACGTGCTCGAAAGAAACAGCCGCGCCGGTGAACCGCGCATTCTTGGTAAATCGCTCTGCAAAGGCGAGGGTCGTAGTCAGAATGAGCGCCAGAACCACCAGCCCACAACAACGCGTGCAGTTCGGTAGGAGAGTCGTCGAGTGTCGTCCCATGACCCTGTCCCTTTCCCGCCCGGGGTACGATGCCTGTGCCATGTCCAGCTTGCCTCGATTGAACTCATCGAGCACCGGTCGTGTCATCGCCACACACCGCCGTGCTTCTCCCCCAGGACGCAACGTATGTTCACACCATACGACGATGGAAGAACCACTGAATCAATTAATCGATCTTGGTATCGTTCGATTTCAAACACCCGGGCTTGGACTCGCAGAGGCGAGGGTATACCTTCACGTACTCCGACTTCACCGTGCCGATGGTACGCCAGGCATCGTCCGTTCCTAAGGTCTGGAGGCCGATCTTCACATAGGCCAGGAGGTTGTCACTGAAAGGTTCAAGATCCACCGACCAACTATGGTGGCGATTATCCGGAGCGCAGACCGTCCCACCGAATTTTTCCGCAAGTTGAGTGTCGTCCACCCTGAAATATTGAATGCGCATGCGGGCGCAGGCCGACGCGGCATTGTTGATATGAAGGGTGCCGTTCAAGCGAGGATTGACTTGAGCACCGCTTCTGGTCCACGTCACCTCACCGGACCCGGTCGGTGCTCCCAACGCGAAGGCCTCGCTTCCGAAATCAAATCCATCTTCCGTGATTTTGACTTTGTGGTGTATCGGACTGAGGGGCTGACTCTGCGAGCCGACGATGGTCCAGTCCTTGGTGGCCGTGAGTTTCTCGATCGCGACGCGGACCTTGTCCGTTTTGCTGCTCCGGTACTCGTTCAGCGACACCTCCCATCGATGATGGGTGTCGTCCGGCGCACAGACCTGTCCCCCGTACTCGGTGTGCCACAACCGCTCGCCGACGTAGTAGTCGATCCGCATGCGGGCACAGAGATCCCGGACGTCGTCGAGATGCAAGTGCCCGAACAGGGCCGCACGCACCTGACCGTCTTCCAGATACCAGCCGAGCCAGCCGTAGCTGGTTGGGGCTCCGGCGACAAAGGTTTCTCCTCCGAAATCGAATCCCGACTCGGTAATCTTGATCGGCGACCAGCCGAGCCAGTGGGCATCGGGTTCGTGATCGGCGTGAACAACGGGCACGGACCACCATGCGCTCCCACACAGTAGCGCTGCAACGAAGGCTCCGAAGACGATCATCCGCTGTGCGAAACGGTGAGCTGATTGTTCGCTCACAGGAATATGTCCGTTCATGGAAACTCCTTTCATGGTGTGATGTGTGTGCGAAACACGACGTCCGGCGACGAACCGAGTGAGACAGTGCGTACATATTTTGTTCAGAGCAGGATCGATGCCACGTCATACCAGAAATAGAAACAGCTCACCTGAGAGGCCTGTCGCGGCTCGTCGACGGTGCTGTCACAAGTGCACCTGCCTGATCACGTATCGCTTCAGATACGGCGTAGGAAAAAAAGCGATACAGGCAGATACAGTGTTGCAAGTTGAAACAGACAGCGCCGGACCTCAACGAATCCGGGCGTGGGGCGTCGCGAAGCAGAAGCCTCTGAAGCGTGGGATCGCACTCATCATGGCACCATGTTCTCTTTCACCGTCTGCGCTGGGGTAGAGCTGGGCTGCCTATTGAAGCGTCGGATAGCGGTACGACGGCGAGGTGCCTGACAGTGCGTGCCACTGCGTAGGGTTACACGACCACGATGTCAGCCAATGGCAGGGGTACGTGTTCTCAGTGCTCAGATACGGATTCGATCCGGTGCCCGCCCTTAAATGAGAGATGTCCGGGGACATCTCACTGAAAGACGGCCACACAAACTAGACTGCAGGAGGGCGGCTTCGGCGGTTTTTCGGTGAACGAAATACGTTTCCATATCCTCAAGGGCCCTCAGCTCTATGGCCCTGTCGCCTCAAAAGATTCAGGGCGCATCCGCTCATGCTGGTGTCTTGCCGCGCGGCCGTGCCGTGGAGATACTACAGCCTCAGGTGAGAGGCTCTGCGCAGCGTCGGAGGCGATCCATGATCGCCATGCCAAGGCCTCGTTCGTCACAAGGCTCGGCATAGAGACGATCGAATCCCTGCGCGTCCAGCCGCCGCAGCGCCGCAAATAAATGTTGTGCCGCCTCGCGCAGATCGCCGGATGGGGAGAGCACCTCGATCGAACAGTATCTATGGCCCGAGTGGCGTGGTTCCGTCATGGCGAGCAGCCCCGCCCGTTCAGCGAGAGGCATTATGGGTTGTGCTTCTTGTTCCGTCAGGATGGTCAGAGGAGTGTGTGTGGCATAGTGACGAGCGAGCCGTCCCGGCGCAACCATCGTCAGGTTTTTGGGGGCTCGCACGACAGGGCCGACCACCTTGCTGATCTCCTCGAGCGTGATGCTGCCTGGTCGAAGGAGCTCGGGCCGGCTTCCGACCATCGAGGCGATGCTGGATTCCACACCAAGCTGGCAGGGGCCCCCATCGAGGATCAGATCAACACGTTCCCCGAGCCCATCCGCCACATGTTGTGCGCATGTCGGACTTACGTAGCCGAAGGGGTTGGCGCTCGGCGCGGCGACCGGAACGGCTGCTTCTCGGATCAGCCCTTGCGCTACAGGATGAGACGGCATCCGGACGGCGATGGTGGGAAGCCCCGCCGTGACGAGATCGGGGACTTGTGCCCGCTTCGGCAGAAGCAACGTCAACGGACCAGGCCAAAAGCGCTCCATCAATAGGCGGTCATTGAGGCTGATTGTGTGTGCCAGGCCGTCGAGAGCCGCCTCGTCCGCGATGTGCACGATGAGGGGATCAAACGAGGGCCGTTGCTTGGCCTCGAAGACACGCGCCACAGCCTCGGGATTCAGCGCGTTACAACCGAGCCCATACACCGTTTCGGTCGGGAAGGCGACAAGGCCACCTTTCCGGATCACCTCCGCGGCCAACATTATCGACTCCTTCCTGGCTGCTGGGATTATCCTCCCTGTCCGAATCATCGTCGTCTTCGTAGGTCACGTTCGCTTCGAAAGAAGGGCCGAGCTGCCCGTCGATCCATGTTAGCCCCACCGACACACGGCATCATTCGCAATCCAGATGGCTCGGTCACAACCTCTATGCTTGCCTTGGAATGACGAGAAACCAGAGTACTGATCGTCTTAGAGCGTCAACAGATCTGCGAGGCGTTCGAGCTCGTTTGCTGACTCTCACTGGCTGACGTCTTTATTTCTTCAATCAGGTCTGTTGTACTTCCAATAATCCCTGTCCGGCAGACCTTTGGCCTCGATGGTGAACTGCCCGGCTTCCACGCTCAACCATTGTGTTTGAGTACAGCAGGTGTCGTTCGGAAGGATGTCCCAGGAGCCGCGCCGGATGACAAGCGGTCCGGTAGCGAGGTTGTCAAAAAACTCGCCCTTCTTCCCGACGCCATAGAGATTGCGATGGGGTACCCGTACCACGATCTGGGTGTCGCCCCAGGACTCAACTATAGCGGCGATTCCGTTGAACAGCACTTCCGTGCGCGACACATTCGACACCACGGCATCACCTTCCGTTTCATTAAGGGCAACATCTCCGCGTTTATACACTTTTTGATTGATCCCCAGATGTGTGTGCTCTGCGGTCTTCAGGAAAGAACCAAACCCCCGACCTTTGATGGTGACTACCTCATCTAAGCCGGCCGACGTCGGTTGATACGACTCGATCACCGGGGTCACAAGTGCAAACTCTCCCGCCTCGGTCGCCACGCCACCTTGTTCAAGACAGCAGGACCCGTCGGGATTCGGCTTGTTCCCGTTTCGATACACCACGACTTTCCCGCTTTTCTCGCTGAAGGGGACCCAGGCATCGATCCGGTCGTCGTCCCAGCGGTAGATCACGGCCGGCACGCCACCGATCTCCACCCGGTTCTCGCCTGTATTGAAGTCCATGAAGTTGTACGGAGTCGCGCCGTTCTCCGAGTAGAACCCAAAATGCTCGCCGCTGATGCGAAGCAACGTGCCGATCGGTGCGCTGGCCGGAGCGATGTTCGTGACCTTGGGGGTATGAACCGTGAAGTGGGCCACCGTCCGCTCGCGTCCCCAACTCTTGATCGTCACGGGGCCAGACTTCGCGCCCAGGGGCACATGGACGACAATTACATCGTCTTTCCACTGGGCGATTGTGGCCGGCTGCCCTGCGATGAGCACAGCGTCGTTCGTCCGCCTGTCGGCGCCAAACCCCTGCCCGAATAGCACCACCTTTGTCCCAACCGGCCCGCTCAGAGGATCGACGCGGACAGTCGGGATCAACGAGAGTGAAACCGCATTGCTGAGCACGTATTCGGCCGGTCTGCAGCAGGACCCGTCCGGGAGCGGATCGGACGAGGCTAATCGAACGACGACATCACCCGAGACGGCGTTTGATGGGATCTCGACTTCAATACGGTCGTGTGTCCATTGCTGCGGGCGCACTACGCCGCCGCCGATCACCACATCATTCACTCCAAACATGGTATTCGGATCGCGCCCGCCCGCCGTCTCACCGAAGTGTTCACCGATGATCGTTAGGATGGTACCGCGTTCGGCCTGTCTTGGGGTGAGGGAGGAGATATGCGGCGTGACTACGGTGAAGGTCCCGGCAGAGAGCCTCTTCTTACCGACTAGCATTTCGATCGGACCAGTTGTCGCTGTGAAAGGCACCTTCACTTCGACCAGATCAGATTCCCAGCGCTGGATCAGCGCCGGCACTCCGGCGAAGGTGACCCTATTGAACCTCGCGGACTTGAATGAGCCCAACCCCTTACCCCGCAAGACGACAGTCGCGCCGGGAGGGGCATGATCGGGTTTGGATGTGATCTGTTGCGCGAATACATCAAGGTCCGGAAGGAAGCTGGCAAATCCAAGCGTGATGCACATAGCCATCAGGCTCCACGGTCTGCGGAGGAGACACATTGATCGATTCATAGGAATTCCTCGATAGTGGTGCGTGTTGTAACTCATCTTTCCCTATTTCAAGCCGGTACGCATTGTTGCCTCCGGTGGTCAATTATTCGCATCCCCCGGTGATGTGAACAGATCGATAGGCCCGGACGCTTGATTTGGCGTTGGCATTGCGCGGGAGCTCCGAAACTGGCGAGTCGTCCGCTGGCCGAGTTCGCATGATGCAGGGGGCAAGTTCGCCAAGAAAGTCTACGATCTCCTCATAGGAGGAGAAGGACAAGGTCCGGTATAGGGTAAGAGTTTTCGACTCCTTGTCCGACATATTCACCTCGTTCACGTACGCCGCAGTCTAGTAGGCCGCCTCGCCCCTCGCGACACAACCAAGAGCGGCGGCGAGGAACCATCCAGCGGCACCCGAGGAAGTCTGTTGAGAGAAACGAGTCATGCGGCCACCGCACGTCCCCATTCCGAAACAAGTTCTTCCGCAACACCGGCGCGGATGCTGACCTTTCAGGCCGGGTTAACGGGAGGGCGTGAAGATGTTGTACGGCCTCCTCCCGTCACCTGCCGCATTCAATAAGCTGCGTGGCCGGATAGCGGTCGATTCGAGACCAGATCCAGCACATGTAGGCTGTCGAACTTTGCCGTTGTCCGCCCGAATGTGACCAGTCCGATGAACCCGCCTTCCGGAAGCAGCGTGTCGTCGACGGCAGTGACTTGCGCGCCGTCGACAAACACGCCCAGCCGTCCGCGATCAAGATGAATGAAGTTGATCCGCTGGACGCGTAGGCTGTGCCAGGGCCGATGAGATAGCTTGACCGTGGTTTCCCCCAGAACCGTCGTGCGCCCATCAAGCACGCGCCTGGTGGTCAGCCGGCCCGTCGAGGCATTGAGGGTGACGGCATAAAAGTTCTTGTTGTCGTGCGCGGCCAGCGCGATCCCGGCCTCGCCGCCGCCATCCGCCGAAAGATCCTGAATCTGCACGACGATGTCCGGGTAGGTGGTACGAGCGCCGTCAGCCAGAAGGAGGTGCGCGCACTCGCCTGTCTCGCAAGGACGATCCTGAACGACCACTTTGCCCCGCGTGGGGGACTGATCGTCGGCGATTACCCGCCAGCCGGATGGCTCCGCTCCAGAGGTGCTCACGGTCACGAATCCCACTGGTAGCGCATTGGGAGCATCCTTCTCGAAGTTCCACTGCCAGACGATATCTTGCGGTGGTGGTTCGGCGTGGATTTCAACGTTGCTCACGTCCGAGGCGCGAACCGTCCGGGGTAACATGACCTGGCCACCGTCCGGCACTAAGGCCTTCACGACATCGTTCCCGATGAGATAGGGCCAGACGCCTGCAGTTCCGGAGATACGGTCATGCCATGTTTTAACGATGTGCAATTGATCCTGCAGATGCGCTGGTTCGCGAGGCACGCGCAAGGCTTCCACCAGAACCAGCGCATAGGCTGCCATGAGTTTATCGACGGGTTCCTTCACCTCCTGGACGGCTTGCTCTGCTTCCTGCCGGGCTTGCTCCAGCCACGGATGTTCATATCGTCGTTCCCAGGATAGCCACTGAATGCGGTCCCAGGCGAGATCGGATAAGACCCGGCCGTGCAGAGAGTCTGCCGAGGTGGTGTCTTTCAGGAGCGCTTCATGCACTGCCAGCGCGGCGGTTGCATCGTTGTTCCATCGATAGAGGACGCCGAGCTGCCGCCGCTCTTCAAGAGCCATCTGTCCGCCCGCCGTCACACGTTCAAAGGATTCAATGGCTTGATAAAACGCCTCCGCTGCTGCTGAGTGACCCATGGCCACGTCGGTGAGTTCCTGCCGCCAGGTCTGCGCCTGGAGATTCCAGTACAGTTCGGCCAATCTCGCCGCCACTGCTTCACCTGACACCGATATCCCACTCTTAGTCAGTCCTTCCCGGAGAAAGGTCTGTAGCCGATCGTAGGCAATGAGCCGGTGCAGGGTGGGATCGGCTTGATCAATCAGCGTGAGTCGGGTCAGCAGGCGTGTTCGCTCCGGAGAACTCGGCATCTGTTGTGCCCGGGCCAGTGCCGCGGTAAAGGCTTGGTTCGCGTCCTTTCTGTCCCACCAGCGAGCGGAGCCTAGGACCAGTCCCCCTGCTCCCAAGCGATTCTTTACCGCATCATTTTGGCCCCCGCCGGGATCGCTCGCCTGCGGAAGGCGGCCGTAGTGAATGCCGACTTGAACCGGCGAACCAGGAAGGGCCTCGTTCACGACGGCGTGATCGAGTGGATAGCCCAGCTTTCGTAATCCTGAAACCACTACAAAACGGACCGTCACTTCCCTGACAGGCCCGTACCGCCGCAACACACTGCTGGCCCACCAGATCTCTCCCGGGCGAAGCGCGAGAGGAGCCGTCAAAGGATCCAAATATGTCACCCGAACCGTGACGGTCTGGCCGGAAACCCTTACTGGTTCCAGGCCGGTGAGATTCCGGAGGGCGAATGGCCTGACGGGCGAGACGTCCAGGACCTCGAGCCCTGGACTCGGTCCCACGTCTGTACCGAGTACTGCAGGAGAAATCAGCACGGCCGGCATATAGTCCTTCCAGTACTCTGCATGGCGGTGTGTTTCGGACAGCAAGCCGAAACCGACGCCGCGTCCCACTGCCTCGAATATGCCGGTTTCCGGCTGATCCTGGACCAGTTCACGATGGACCTTCAGCGTGTCGTCCCAGCAGGCCCTATCGGTTTGTTGGGATATGCCTCGGGCCCGCCTGAGCGTCAAGCAACCCAGGTCGAGGGCAGCCCATTCCTCCACTCGGCCACCGGCCAGCGCCGCGCCATATTGCAACACAATGCGACTCGCGCGCTCTTGCCCCGCCGTAGCCGGTTTGGGCACGGCGGCAGCAGAGAAGGCGTGAGCTATTGTCGGCCCGGCCAGGGTGAGCAGCACCAATATTCCCTTCGTGAGATGATTGTACGTTCCCATAGTGCCTCTCTGTTCCTTCTTCATGGAGCGACGGGATAGTCCGGCTCTCCACCATGCGGATAGGTCCGTTTGCATTTGACGACTAAGGTTCGTGTGCCTCGTCCTTCCACGCATTGATTGAGCGATCGCGCATACTGCAGCGTGCCATCTGTTGTGACCTCAAATGGAAAGTCGAAGGTGAAGCTGACGAACTTGTAAGCCCCTGGCTTTAATGGCACCTCGCGCGATTCAGATGTCCGATACGCATCGGACGTTTCTGGGTCGTAGGTCCATATTGAAGGCGTCACGCCTGGTACCTGCCACCAGCTCGGCGACACCAACGACCTGGCATCAATGGTGATGGAATAGAGCGTCGCCTGCAACTCGCGCGGTTCTGCCATCGCAACAGCGCCTGGCCATGGAATCCATGCGACGAAGCCGCACATGAGGATTGCGAACCGGACTGGCAAAGTGACACGCGGCCTGTACTGGGGAAAGAGCATGGCTTCACCGTTCCTTTGTCGAAATAGCCGAGATGGGGCCGGTGTCGCGAAAGATCTCTTCTATTGCGCGACTGTCCCACTCGGTATGTGTCGTAAGCCGAAACGCTCGCAGTACCGTTGCACCGGTATCGACAATGGAAACCGGTTGATGGATGCTGTGGCCCGCTTTGATTCCGACTCCGGAGGCAATCCATGGGACGAGTAGCGAGTCTGCTGTGGAAGGTCCCTGTGTCCTGCCGGTACCGCTTAAGGCGGTGACAAACACCGTCGTGCTTGTCAGGAGTCCATGCTCTCGATAGATATTCAGCACGGCCCCTATGGCCTGGTCCACCGCGTGCAACGCGGTGCGATAGTTGTTCGAATCCCAACCTTGGATGGACGCGGCGCGCGCGCCCTCCGGCAAGTGCACGATCAGAAAATGTGGCAAGGACAGAATGGCGTGGCCGTATCCATGGCCGCTCGATGCCTTATGAACGTATTGTCTGATATAGGAGACCAGCCGCTCCGGACTGCACTCGGGCCTCAGAGGTCCGCATAGCTGATAATCGGTATACGGTTCGGGTTTCGCCAACTGATACAACGATTCGTCCATGAAGAAGATGGCGCTGTCCCGCCCGCCGCTGAGGTCAAGATAATCAAAGACTGTTGGAGGCCGGGGATACCCTCGGCTGAACTCAAACGCGTCCCATGTAATGCCGTGTTTCTCAACCGGTAGCCCGGTGAACAGAGAGGCCATCGCCGGTAGCCGGAGCGGAGGCGTGACGGTTGTGGCCGACCAGGTGACCGATCCAGTTTTTACAAGGCGATCCAACACAGGCATAGGTCCCGCTTTGAGTGCCTGCCGGTCGATTCCTTCCAACACAAACAAAATGACATGTTCCGGAACTGTCTGTTCGGACGGTGGTGAGTTGGTCTTCGAAATGGCATGAGCCATTTGCGATGGGACGGACAGGCCCGTCAGAAGTAGGACAATGACCAAAGACGAAAGTTTCATGGGTCACACAGCCTCTCCAGTTGTTTGCTGAACCCACTGCAAATAAAGTTCCAGGCTCGCGGGGCAGGAAACTTAGAGCGGAGCACGGTCTAACTCGTTGCACCAGCTCACGAATCTGCAATGAACGGCGCATCAGAGAATCGGCGTGAAGAGGTTTTCTTTGTGTGCCGTTCATCACGCCGTGTGTATCTGCACAGAGCGCACGCCGATCGTGCAGGACCGCACCACCTACTGCTTGCCGCGGCGTTTGCTAGTTGAGAGGATCGGTTCTTTGTTTGTCTTGTATGGCAGGCTGTCTTTCCAGGCAGTCATTTCGGACGTGAACAGGGGAAGCAGTGTTGGGTGCGTGAACGTGGACAGCGAAGCAAAGCTCAGTAATAGGGGCGGCTGCCCAGTCTTGAAAAGTGAAAAATGGGGGGCGAACGATCGGGCGAGGAGTGGGGAGGAGGTGGTGCCCTTCAATAAACCTCAACACCGGGCCTAATGAGTTGGTTGCACCAAGTCAGGGCAACCAATCGTCGAAGAAGGGGCACTGTCTTGGTTAAGAGTTGCGTCGCAAGGAGCGCCCCATCAGGCAGGCGTTATGTGCGGGGCAATGGATACATTTACAGCGGAAACGGATCTGTTTTGGAGGCCGCCAACGCTTCCTGTTTCAGCGGTTCATCGTGCCTGATCAGCTTGCGGCCCGAGAGCATGCGCAGGCCGACGTAAAACACCGGGGTGAGAAACAGGCCGAACAGGGTTACGCCGATCATGCCGGCGAACACGGTGATGCCTGTGGCCGAACGCACTTCCGCACCGGCGCCATGTGAGAGCACGAGGGGAATCGTGCCGGCGATAAAGGCGACCGAGGTCATCACGATCGGGCGCAACCGGAGGCGGCAGGATTCGAGGGCCGCCTCAACAATGCCCTTGCCCTGCAATTCTAATTCGCGCGCAAATTCGACGATCAGGATCGCGTTTTTGCACGCCAGACCCATCAGCACGACCAGGCCCACCTGCACGAAGGTATTGTTGTCACCACCCGTGAGTTTGACGCCGGCGAGCGCGCAGAGCATGCACATCGGCACGATCAGGATCACCGCCA
>DAONAB010000049.1:0-10591 GCA_035400805.1 Nitrospira sp.
GCCCTGGCTAGCAGGTGGCTGAAACAGCCTCCCAGCTTCGTTCTCGCGTCGCTCTCGGGCTCGACGTACCGCAAGGGTACGCCTCGCCCCCTCGCATTGTTGCGGCCTTACTGGATAGGCTGTCTCAGCCACCTGCATAGGCTAATCGATTAAGAAGGGTTTCTGTTACTGGGCGGAGGGAGAGCCGGACACTGTGCCCTTATCCAGCAGCACGCCGGAGTTGTCGAATGGGAGGCGCCCTTCCTTCGTGTGCACCACGCCTGTCAGGTGGTAGGTCAGCGCCTGATCGCCGGAGAAAGAGAGCAATTGCCTGACGACCTGTAAGGTGGACGTGCTCGTTTCGACCGAGGTGACGGCGTCGCTCAAGCGAGGCACGACCAATTCTTTATTCCCCAGCCCGCGCGCAAGCCGGTTTCCATTCAGATCCAGCCGGAAGTCGATCCCTGTGACGGCGAGGTCGAAGTCGTTGGGATTCCGGATGCGAAGATCGACCTGAAGGCGCTGCTCGAAGGCGCTGGCCTCCAGCGGCGTGACATTCGTCACCAGCACCTCGGGAGGTTCACCCTTCATCAGCCAGGTCGCGCACCCGGCAAGCAGGAATATGGCCAGGAAGCCGCTCAGCAGGGTCAATCGCCTCATCTCGCGCATCATACACAAACATCCAATCGTTTGCGACTTGCGTAGAGATTGGCAAGGACTGTGACGGATTGACCGGCGTCGCGGAGGCCCGGTTCTTTGGTAAGATGACCGGGCAGAGGTCGACTACGTTTCCCTTCAGGAGGTTGCCAGCCATGAATTCCATCGCACGCACGAAACTCTGTGCCTTACTCCTGTTGCCAGTGGTCCTGGCAGGGGCGCTCGTCTCCCTCGGTCACGCAGCCGACCAGTCCGGCGGGAAAGCGTACTTTGCCGGCGGCTGTTTCTGGTGCATGGAGGAAGTGTTTGAGAAAGTGCCGGGCGTCCTGTCCGTCACCAGCGGCTATATGGGCGGGCGGGTGGAGCACCCCACCTATGAGCAGGTATCGGCGGGGGGAACCGGCCATGCCGAGTCAGTGGAAGTGGTGTATGACCCGACCAAGGTCTCCTACCAGGTTTTGCTGGATGCCTTCTGGCGCAATGTGGATCCGGTCACGCCCAACGCGCAGTTCTGCGACCATGGAAGCCAGTACCGCGCGGTGATTTTCTACCAAGGGGAAGAACAGCAGCGCTTGGCCGAGGAGTCAAAGCGCGCGATCCAACAATCTCCGCGACTGGCCCAGCTGGTTGTGACGGAAGTGACGAAGGCTTCGCAGTTTTATCCGGCGGAAGACTATCACCAGGATTTCTATAAGAAGAATCCGGTCCGGTACAAGTTTTACAAGTTCAATTGCGGGCGCGCACAGCGTCTCGAGGAAGTGTGGGGTGCACCATGACGGGCGGCGTGTCGTCGCGGGATACGCTCAGGCGCTTGCTTGTGGATTGTAGAAGAATTGCCGTGGTGGGGTTGTCGTCGAATCCGGCCAGGCCGTCGTATCGCGTGGCTGCCTACATGCAGCAACAGGGCAAGGTGGTGATCCCGGTAAATCCGCGTGAGACAGACGTCTTGGGGGAACGAGCCTACCCCTCGCTACCGGCCGTGCCCGGTTCAATCGATCTCGTGAATGTCTTTCGCCGATCCGAGGAGGCCGGGGCGATCGTCGACGAGGCGATAGGTATCAACGCCAAGGGAGTCTGGCTCCAGGAGGGGGTGGTCGATGAGGCGGCGGCGTTGCGCGCCCGTCAGGCCGGGTTGGAGATCGTGATGGACCGGTGCTGGCTGAAGGAGCATGTTCGGTGGCTTGGCGAAGAGGGCCGAGCTCTCAGGCCGGTGCGATCATGAAACCGGACCATACCCTGGTGCGATTGATTTGGGCCATCGCAGTATTGAATGCCGCGCATACCGTCGACCACGTGATCCGCGGAGATTTTCATTGGCCGCTAGACGGGCAATCGGTCGGTTTTATCCTGATCATCACGAGTATCTACCTGGTGATCGGGATCGGATTACGGCTCTCGCGTAGCGGTGTGGTCGGTCCCCGGTTTTGGACGATCATCGGAGGTGTAGGCCTGGTGTTCGGATGGTTGTCGCATTTCAGTCCCTTCACTGATCAGCCGGTCCAGGTGATTCATGATGCGTATCACGGGACGATCGGGGGACCCGTCGCGGTGGTCTGCCTGATGCTGCTCATGGGCGTGGTGCTGGTCGCGACGATGTATTCCGCCTATCTCTGGTACGACCAGCGGCGACGTTTGACCACGCGTCCTGTCGCCGGGTAACCGCCCCTTCGCCCCGACGATCTATCCTTTCCCCGGTTGGTTTCCCTCATTTTCTTGAGCATTCCGCCGCTCCATGGAATAGTGACGTGACGGTGCGTCTCACCCCGTCCTGCACCGCTTACCACGCCATTTATCCTTGGAGGTTCCAGCCATGATGCGTGTGCTCGCAGATTGTCGTGCTGTGATGCTTCTCCTACCCTTGATGGCCGGTGTCGCCGGTTGCGCTGAGTCGGCCCTGCAGGGACATTCGCCTCAGGAAGACCTCGGGATGGGGATCGTATCCGGAACATTAGGTGCGCAAAGCCGATCGGCCGTCGCCGCCGGCGAGCAATCCACCGCATCGGTGGTCGGTCAGGTGCAAGCTGTCGAGGGCGGCGCCTATCTGGTTCGGGATGTCCGCGGGCAGGAACACCGCATTCCCCACGATGAGAACACCAGAATCGATCGACCCGCGCACGTGGGCGATCGCATTCAATCCTGGTTCGACCGCCATGGGCGCGCCGTGCTGATCCGGAGCCTGGATGAGGATGGCCGCTAGGGGCTGCCCGGTCTCAGCCGTTCCCTTTCTATGATGCAACAGCCTGAATGGAATACTCGCTGGAGTCGAGTGGGCCGTGCACTCTTCCCCTTAGCGGTGGCGGGATGCCTGATTGCCCTGATGCCTCCTGCCAGTCGGGTGGCCTTCGACCCGGTCATGAAGGATGTGATAGGCAGGCCCTCAGCCGAACCTATTGCCTCGCTCATTGCGACCTACGCCGAGCAATATGCCCTTGACCCTGCTCTCCTGCAGGCAATCATCAAAGTCGAGTCGAATTTTAATGCGGATGCCGTGTCCTCGAAGGGCGCGATCGGTCTCATGCAACTGATGCCGCTGACGGCGGCGGCGTTCCATGTGCTGGACCCGTTCGATCCGAAGGACAACATCCGTGCGGGGGCTGCGTTGCTCCGCGGGCTGTTGGACCGGTTCGGGGGAGATCTGTCGTTGGCGCTGGCAGCCTATCATCTCGGTGAAGCGCGCGTCCGGCAGGCCATCGGCGCACCGGCGCTGCCCGCGACCCAGCTGTATGTCGATCGCGTGCTTGGCCACTATGATCGGTTTCGTGCCGGAACCAGCCGGCTTCCCTCGCGTGTGACGGCGAGCCGGGAAGATCGTCGCCCGCTCTGGTCCCTGCAGCAGCTCCCGGAATAAACCGACTCGTGGGCATCCAAGAGGCAGTCCGATTTCCGTGAGTCTACGGCTGTCTGTCGCCGGTTGCTTTTTCCGTGGGAACGGGGTAGGGACATCTGCCTCACGAGGCGAGCTTCGCGAGCCTCATCAACCAAGACCTGACCTAGATATTGAGGGTGTGATGAAGAAGAGTGATCGTACAGCCCGATTGGCTCAGTCCGATATCCGAGCGATGACCCTGGCCTGCGCGAAGGTCAACGGCATCAATATGTCTCAAGGGGTGTGCGACACCCCCGTCCCTCCGGTGGTCGTGCAGGGCGCACAGCAGGCGATGGCGCAAGGGCACAATATTTATGCCCGCTTTGACGGCATTGCGGAATTGCGGCAGGCAATCGCGGACAAGTTGGCCGCGTTCAATCGTATCACGGCAGATCCGGAAACCAATATTACCGTGAGTGCCGGCGCGACCGGATCATTCCAAGCCACCTGCATGGCGCTCCTCAATCCCGGCGACGAAGTGATTCTCTTTGAACCGTTTTATGCCTACCATGTCCAGGCGATCCTGGCCGTCGAGGGTGTGCCTCGGTATGTGTCGATGCGTCCTCCGGATTGGACCATGGATGTGAAGAGCCTGGAACAGGCCGTGACGCCAAAGACCAAAGCCATCGTGGTCAACACGCCGGGAAATCCCTCCGGCAAAGTCTTCACGCGGCGTGAATTGGAGCAGATCGCCGAGATCGCCTGCCGCCGTGACCTGTTGGTCATCACCGACGAGATCTATGAGTACTTTGTGTTCGACGGGCGGGAACATGTCAGCATGGCCTCGTTGCCCGGCATGGCCGACCGGACGATTACCATCGGCGGGTATTCAAAAACCTTCAGCATCACCGGCTGGCGCATCGGGTACAGTGTCGCGGAGGCCTCGTGGGCCAAGGCCATCGGCGCGATGAGTGATGTGTTGTATGTCTGCGCCCCGACGCCGTTACAGCACGGTGTGGCGGCCGGCATCCGCGCGCTCGGTCCGGCCTATTACAAAGAGTTGGCCTTGGATCACCAACAGAAGCGCGATCGCTTTTGCGGGGCCTTGGCGAAAGCCGGGTTGCCTCCTGCTGTACCGCAGGGTGCCTACTACGTGTTGGCGGATGTGTCCCGACTCCCTGGAGCAACGAGCCGGGAGCGCGCGATGTATTTGCTGGAGAAGACCGGCGTGGCGGGCGTGCCGGGCGAAGCCTTTTTCGATGGGATTGAGGGCCGTCGCTTTATGCGGTTTTGTATGGCGAAGACCGACGCCGATCTCGAGCGGGCCAGTCAGGCTATCGAACGATTGACACCATAAGCGCGGGGAACGAAACCGCCTTCTTACCGCGTCTGCCAGGATGCGGTTCTCGTCATGGTTCCCCACGTCGCTTTTTTCCCGCGCACCCAACGATACAAGCCGATCAACTTCCACACGGAGTTCAGCTGGCGGAATCCGAAATTCTCCAGGATGGCCGCCAGTAGCAGTTTCAGCACGTCGCGCTGATCGGGATAGACGTGGAACGACATTTCCTCCAGTAAGAGCGCACTGACCGACAACAACACGCCCATGCCGATGGCCGCGACGAGCAGGATCAGCCACGCCTGCATCGAGACGAATCCCATGACAAAGCTGAGGATCAGGAAGCAGTAGCCGAAGACCTCAATTGCCGGACCGATCCACTCAAAGACGGCCATAAACGGGAACGCCAGCCACCCGATCGTCCCGCTTTTCGGGTGACACATCAGATCCAGGTTTTTGGTCAGGCTCTCACAGAGTCCGCGCTGCCAGCGAATGCGTTGATTTTTCAGCGTGCGCAGGTCCTCGGGCGCCTCGGTCCAGCAGACGGAATCGGGCACGAACGTAATGCGATAGGGTTTTTCGCCCAGCCGTAGATGGCGATGCAAGCGCACGACCAGCTCCATGTCTTCCCCGATCGTATCCGATCGATAGCCCCCGACTGTGACCACGGCTTCTTTCCGGAAGATGCCGAATGCGCCGGAAATGATCAGCATGGCATTCATGGGAGACCAGCCCAGCCGCCCGAAGAGGAAGGCGCGAAGGTATTCCACGATTTGGAATAACGCCAGGAAATTGGTGGGCAATCCGATTTTGGTCAGGAAGCCGTTTTCGACGCGGCAGCCGTTCGCGATGCGCACGGTCCCTCCACTGGCCACCGTGCGATGGTCGTCCAGAAACGGCTGCACGGCCCGCCGCAGGCTGTCCGGCTGCAGAATGGAATCCGCATCGATACAACAGAACAGTGGATAGAGCGACAGATTGATCCCCGCATTCAGCGAATCGGCCTTGCCCCCGTTCTCTTTGTCGATGACGCGCAGGTTGGCATGAAGCGAGGAATGGTAAATCGCCCGGATTTCCGCCGTCGGCAGCTGCGTATTACAGGCTTCGGGAAACGGAAACAGATCAAATTCTTTGCGGAGGACATCGATCGTGGCATCCTTTGATCCATCGTTGATGACGACGATTTCATATTCCGAATAGCTGAGTTGCAGCAGTGACCGGATGGACCCCGCAATGGTGGCGGCCTCGTTATAGGCGGGGACGAGGATGCTGATCTGCGGTTCGAAGCCGGTGTAACTGTGCGGCAGGCTTTCGAGCACCCGCTCCTGGAGGTACTGCCGCAGGTGCACGATGGCGATGAGGTCCAGCATCAAGTATCCGGCGGTCAGGCCGAGAAAGTAGAGCAGGAAGAGCCACTCAGATATGGATATGAGCCGGTCTAACCACATCGATCAATGCGTCTCCGCCAATGGGGTTGTTCTTCGAGACAGGAGTTCCGGGCACTCCGCCGGTGCCGCGGGCCGGTGTGTTTTCGTGAAGTTGTTGTTCGGCGCTGCAGTCGGTTTCATGGGCTGGTCGTCTGTTGCGCAGGCGGAGGACATTTTTCTGTCTTCCCCGATTCCATCCATGGTGCATGAGATCGAACTGACCTATGCCGGCAAGGGGACCGATCCAATCGTGGCATTCAGCGGGCCTGCGCCGGCTACGGCCCCTCTTCCTTATCGACCGTTTTTACCCATTCTTGAACTGCGTGCGGGTTTGGGAGCAGCCCATGTCTTTGGTCCCTGCCAGGGGCAGGCGGTCCGCAGCGACTCGAGTCTTGAGGTGAAATGGACTGCCGAGCATGCGACGCGGTGCGGCCAGCGTATCGAGCTACGTCCTGGGGGAAGGCCGATGGACCTCCTGTCCTACCAGATACTGAGGCTTCGTGGGCGAGCAACCGGCCAGGTGGTGGTGGGCGTAGAAGATGTGGCCGGTCATGGGCGCGAACATAATCACCCGCTGGCGACCGTCACCGGGGCATTCGACCTCTCCATTCCGCTCAAAGAGATCGGTCTCGGGGTGGATCTTCGATATCTGACAGCGCTCGTCCTGTCGTCTGAAGGACCAGGCGGACAGATTCAGTTTGATCGGGTGGAAGTGTCGCACAGTGAAGCGATCAAAAAGCGACCTGTCGGCACCGGGTTTTGGGTGTGGAACTATCGTGCGGCGATACAGGAGTCGCAGACGCTGGTGGCCACCTGTCGCGAGCAAGCCTGCTCGAGGGTGCTGATCCAGATGCCGTCGCTCAATGATGATGAGGGGATCTGGCGCGAGTATGCGCGGCTCTTGAGCCTGGTGCATGAGGCCGGCATTGACGTGCTGGCGTTGGATGGGTATCCCGAAGCCATTCAGGAACCTCAGCTTCTGGCCGATAAGATACGGAGACTGCTTCAGCTCGTGCGGCCTGGTGCGTTGTCCGGCGTACAGCTCGATATCGAGCCCTATCTCCTGCCGGGATTTCTCGACGATGACGCGCAGCTCCGGCGCTATCTCGGCACGATTGAGACCATGCACGAGGCCCTTCAGGGCCGCGCCAGATTGTCGATGGTGATTCCTTTCTGGCTCGCTACGCCAACCGTCGGCGGTCGGCCATTGGCCTATGCGGTGATGGATCGGGCTGATGAAGTGGCAGTGATGAGTTACCGCACCGACCTCGATGAGGTGCAGGAGATCGCCGAAGACATCTTGCGGTATGGCGATGTGATCGGGAAGCCGGTGTGGTTGGCCGTTGAGACGACGCGGTTGCCGGTCGAGCAGCATGTCGTGTTACGGCGCGATCCGCGGTCTGACCGCGCCGAGGCCTTCCTGGATCGTGAGCATCGACGGCTACGATGGAAGCCGATCTCCGAGGCGGACGCGTCGACAGGCCCTGGAGAATGGTTCCGCGTCCATCGTCGATTTACCGTCAGGCCTGAACGTCTGACGTTTGCCGGACGTTCCCGTGTTGAGGTGTCCAGGGCGATCCGCCAGATACTCGACGGCACACCGCATCCCAGTTTTGCCGGAGTGATTATTCACGATCTCGATGGGTTCCGAGCCCTTCCCGAATAGGATTTGCACATGCCGGGAGAACAGGATCGTCACGGATGAACGATCCCCTTACATGGATGACTCGAAGGACCACCGTCGCAGGTCTGCTGGCGGGGCTGGTGCTCGCCGTGGGCTGGTTCTCTGCGCCCGCCACGATGATCGCCGCAATGGCGCCGGACTCCACTCCGCGCCAGATGCTGCAACAAGCCAGAGCGTGGGAGGAGGAGCAGCGCTATGAGGAGGCCCTAGCGGCCTACCGGCAATATCTCCTGGCCAAACCGGACCATGACGAGGTGCGTGTGTCGGTCGCCAAGCTGCTGTCCTGGCAGGGCCAATGGGATGAGGCCGCTGCCGGCTATCGCGACCTCCTGACCCGCCACCCGCTCGATCACGACTTCCGAGTCGGTCTCGCCCAAGTCCTTTCGTGGCAAAAGCAATATGATCAGGCACGAGCAGAGTACGAGCGGGTGCTCCAGGACGAACCGGACCATGTCGAGGCACTCACCGGGCTGGCCAATGTGTTGTTGTGGAGCGGTCACCAGGAAGAGGCCGTGCCATACTATGAACGTGTCGTGGCGGCGACCGGTGATGCAGAGGTGGCAGCGCAGCTGCAGGCATTGAAGGCGGCCTCCGCTTCAGCGGCTCTTTCCGTCCGTCCAGCCGATACGGCTTCTCCGCATGGAGATGAGCAGGTCGCATCGGACTTCCCGGAAACGTTGGAGCGCGGGCGCCGGTTGGAAACGATGCGTCAGTATGCCGACGCCGTGGTGTTGTATCGCGAGGAACTGCAGCGGTCGCCCGAGAATGATGAGGTGCGCGCTGCCCTGGCACGACTTCTCTCCTGGCAGGGCGATCACTCGGAAGCCACGACGCTGTACCGAGAGGTGCTGGCGCGCCATCCTCAGGACCAGGATATTCGTGTGGCGCTGGGGCAAGTTCTGTCCTGGCAACAGCAATTCGAGGAAGCCGATGGCCTGTATCGGGAAGCCCTCCAAGCTGAGCCGACCCTGCTCGCGGCGCGGCGCGGCCTGGCGGATCTTGCGTATTGGCAGGGGCATCATGCCGAAGCGCTCCAGCGCTATGAAGCGTTGTTTGCCGAGACCCACGATCCCGAGCTTGACGCACAACTGAAGACCATTCGATCGGAATTACGCGCGACGGCGCCTCCTGCTGCCGAGCACCCTGCTCCCACTCCTGTCGTCCAAGAACCGGACATGCGCGATCTTGCGGCTGCGATAGCGCGAGCCACGAAGTTCGAGGTGGCCAAACAGTATCCGGAGGCGGCGGGCGTCTATCGCGATGTCTTGCGTCAGCACCCGGACAATGACGAAATCCGCACGGCGCTGGCCCGGGTGCTTTCCTGGCAGGGGACCCATGCGGAAGCGACGACCCTCTATCGTGAGGTGCTGGCGCGTCACCCTGACGATCAGGACATCCGTATTGCGCTGGCGCAAGTGTTGTCGTGGCAGAAACAGTTCGATGAGGCGGAGCGGTTGTACGGGGAGGTCGTCCAGGCCGAGCCCGGGCAGATCGACGCCCGCCGTGGACTCGCCGAGGTTGCCCATTGGCGTGGCGATCGGTCCGAAGCGTTGCAGCGGTACGAGGCCCTGCTGGCCGACACACACGACCCGGCCATTGAACAACAGATCAGCGCTGTCAAATCAGAATTGCTCGTGTCGCCGCGCGCCGCTGTGGGGCAGGGGCTGACCGGCCTGCGTCTTCCCTATCGCGACTATGCCAAGATCGGCTATAGCCACTATACCTATACGAAGAATCAGCCGGACGAACGTGCGCTGTTGTTTGAGCTCGCCAAACCGTTGGGCAATCAAACGCTGGTGCTGCGAGTGGAACCGACCAATCGGTTTGGATTCCACGACACCCCCCTGTCCGCGGAGCTCTATAGCCCGCTGTGGTCGAGAGCCTGGGGATATATCGCGGGACAAGCCACGGTGAATCCGAATTTTTCCCCGAATTATTCGTTCGCCGGCGAAGTGGCGCAAGGCCTTGGTGGGGTGCACGCCGCACTGGCGCTCTTTGAGGTGTCCTTCGGCTACCGGCGATTGAATTACAAGCAGGATGACATCGATCTCCTGATGCCGGGGCTCACGATATTTCTTCCTTTCAATCTCTGGCTGACGGAGAAGATCTATCTGATTCCGAACACGGGGGCGATCACACTGGCGTCCCAGCTCACCTGGCGTCCCACCGAGAGGCTGCAGTTCTTCGCCTCCGGATCGTTCGGCACGTCAGGCGAACGCATCGTGGCGGAACAAGACTTTACTCGCGTGGGAAGTCGCACGATTCAGGGCGGCGTCACGTTTCCGATTACTGAACGATTCTCCGCCGAAGCCTCGGGATACTACGAAGACCGGGGCTTCCTCTATGTCCGACGGGGCGGGAACCTCAACCTCATCTATCATTGGTAGGGGTATGCAACGGTCCACCCTTGTCCGCGTGTCAGGTATTGCCCTGCTGTTTGTTTCTCTGGTGATCGGCATTCGCATTCTCGTCGACTCTCCCTCTGTCCGGCACATGGACGTTCCGGAGAAAGACTTTCATCGGTTCCCGGGGGTGTCCGGTCCTGACAGCCGGACGGTGATGCCCGATCACGTGCCGACCGTGTGGAGGACCTACGAACAGGGCTCGACAAGCCGGTTGGCGATTCTCCTCACCGATCCCAACTCATCATGGCTGGGCTTGGCTCACGGACTCAAATCCATCGGTATTCCCTTTCGTAT
>DAONAB010000049.1:10691-14110 GCA_035400805.1 Nitrospira sp.
GGCTACACTGAAGCGTCGGACCCTCTTGCGCGTTTCGAGGATGGAACCGCCGCCATTACGCAGGTCGCTCACGGACCTGGCCGGGCCTATGCCATTGGACTCGATCTCGGATTCCTCCTGTTGAAGGGATACAACAACCGCGGTGATGAGCTCGTCAAAACCTTCGACAATGAGTTCGATCCGACGCTCGATGTCTGGCTGCGGCTCCTCAAATCGATGTACCGCACGGCGCATGCAGACGCGGTGACCTTGGGGACGGTGCCCTTCGGCAAGTCCTTGTCGGTCATGATGACGCACGATGTCGATTTTACGCAGTCGATCAAAAACGCGGTGGACTATGCCGCCTACGAAAAAAGCCAGGGTTTGGTCGGCACGTATTTCATTCAGGTGAAATACATTCGCGATTTTAACGACGACATCTTTTTTAACGACGAAGGTGTGCGGTACGTGAAGCAATTAGCGGATCTCGGGATGGAGCTGGGCAGCCATACGATCGCCCACTCGCGGGTGTTCGATGAGTTTCCTCTCGGGACCGGCCGGGAGGCCTATCCGTCCTATGCCCCCTTCGTGAAAGACCGGACGACGGCCTACAATGTGAGCATCCTGGGCGAATTGCGAGTCAGCAAGTTTCTCATCGATCACTTTTCAGGCCAGTCGATCGTCTCATTCAGGCCCGGCGAATTGTCCAATCCCTTCGGGCTGCCGCAAGCCCTGCTGGCGACCGGCTATCGGTATAGTTCGACGGCGACGGCGAACAACTCGCTGACCCATTTGCCCTATCAGCTGAACTACGATCGTCTGATCGACAGCGAGCTCGAGGTGTTTGAGTTTCCCGTGACCATCGAAGATGAAGCGTTACCGAAGATGGGGGACCGTCTCCCGCAAGCCCTCGAGGTCGCGAACCGTATCAGCCGGTATGGCGGCTCTGTAGTGGTGCTCATTCATCCCAACATTCTGGATCATAAGCTCGCCTTCGAGAAAGGGTTCGTTGATGGCGTGCGTCCCTATGCCTGGTTCGGCTCGGTGGGGGAGTTCGGTCGATGGTGGGCGGCGCGTAACCGGGTAGAGGTCGATGTCGCGCGCGACTCGAGTACGATGCGAGTGACCGTGAAGGCTCCCGCTGCGGTGGCCGGCTTGACGCTCGAGGTGCCGGCTGGTTGGGAAGTGGCGCGTTCAGGCGACTCGCAGCAGGGAGTGACACAGCAGGGAACGATGGTGACCTTCCCCGAACTACAGGGGACACGCACGGTCCTCTTCACGCCGAGTGCCGCAGGGTCTTCCAATCGAGGGGCGTTCTCTGCGGGCCGTCGCATGTAAATGAGGGTCCCTTGTCAGGGGGCTCGCGCGCCGTACGGTTCAGCAGGATGCGGAATGTGCTAGGCCGTGCCTGCCTGTTGTGGAACGACAGGCGCCGGATCAGGGGCTTTGATGTTCGATTGAGCGATAAAGGACACCAACTGCTCCTGCGATTCGACCGTGTTCAGCGTGTCGTATAGTTTGGTCAGCCGTTGCCCGGTCATCCAGGGAAGATTCGAGAGCGCTTCGGCGGCTCGATAGCGCACCCACCAATGCTCATCATCCAGCAGGGCGATGAGTCGCGCTTCATCTTCCTCCATCCCCACTTTCCCCAGTGCCGAGGCGGCTTGGAGTCGTACATACCAGGTTGGATGGGAAAGGTGTGTTCGAATCGTACTGACATCACGGGGATCGCTGCATTCCCCGAACAGAAACAGGCAGGCCGCCAACAGCTCATCCGGCAGCGATCCTTTCTGAAGCAAGGCCCGCAGCGGCGGCAAGGCGTGCTGGCTTTGAGTGGCCGCCAGGTGACGAATCAACCGCGAACCGATTTCCGGGCTGGCCAAGCAGGCGGCTTCGGCAATGGCTTCGGCGGCGATGTCCGCGCCGGCCGGTTCGAATATCGCGACGACTTTGAGCGGGGACCAGTCCTTTCGCGTGCCGATCACCGGGATGATCAACGGCACGGCGGCTTGTGCGTCGATATGCAGCAAGGCTTTGGCTGCGACCAATGAGACAAACGCGTTGTCGGCACGCAACATCGCGGCCAGTTCGTTCCAGATGGACCGTTCCTGAAGGTGACCAAGCGTCACAATCGCGAGCAGTCGTCTGCGGAGCAGTCTGGCGTGGAGAAGTTCTTTCGCAAACTGGTCGCTGCCTGTCCTGCGCGCCAGCTCCTTCAAATTCTCGCGCGCGTCTCCACGAATGGATTCATAACAATGATTCCAAAGATAGAGCAGAACGAGATGGTCGCGAGTGGTGAGCGGAGGAAGCGTCTCAGGCACCTCGACCACACATTCTGCGAGTAGGGGCCGCCAGATCTCAGTGACGGCTCGCCGCCTCCGGTCTTTGTGGTTGCGGATGTATCGAAGCAGGAGAATGCCCAGCAGGAGGAGGCCAACAGCGGAATAGATGGAAATGGCGGCGATGGTGCCGATGCGGAGCGTCAGGTCTGACTGGTCGAGGCCCAGCACGCTATTCCTCTCGGCGCTGGCTCAGGCTGCATGCGCGACGAAGCGCTTCAGCCGACTGGTCAGTTCGCGCGGGTTGAACGGCTTAATCATGTAATCGTTGGCGCCGTTCTCCAATGCGCGCTTGATATCATGTTCGCTCCCGTCCGCCGTCAACATGACGATGGGCACCTTTTTCCAGCCCTCGCGCTTTCTGATCACGGTGAGCACTTGCAGCCCGCTCAAGAACGGCAACATCACGTCCAACAGCACGATATCCGGAGGGGCCATGGTGCTGATGAGTTCTTGTGCCTGCCGGCCATCTTTGGCGTGGACCACCTGATAACTTGCCCGCTCCAGCAGGAACTTTAACAGGCTTGCCGTGTCCTCCTCGTCTTCAACCATGAGAACTGTGAGTTTGGGAGTTTCAGGGCTGTCCATACATTGCTCCTTCGGTGTTGAAGAGTGAGGGTCCTGAATGCTCAGGAGAGCCTGACTCGGACGCGTTCATTCTTTTTGTAGCACGGAATCTTACAACGCACGAATACTTCTTCGATTTCACGCTCGCGGCGCAATTCACGCGTGCCGACGTACTGGATTGTGACGTTCTATCCTCGCTTCGCGCGTCATGCCACGTTCACGCCTCAGATGTCCTTATTCGTAGGTGATCTCAACTCGTGCCAAGTAGGACTTCAGCTCAACGAGGTCCTGGCGGATCGAGGCTCCGTCTGCGGCCTTGGCTGCGTCCTCTACTCGACCGGCGATGGTGGTCATGCCGTGGAAGCCATAACTGCCGCTCACACCCTTCATGCCATGGGCCACCTGCCTGATGGTCTCGAAGTCGCTCTTTGCAATGGCCTCGCTCATGGTCGTAACCTCTTTGTTCCGATTGGCCATAAATTTGGGAATCAGTGGCTCGAACGCAGAGTCGACGAGGACCACGACGGGTCCGGC
>DAONAB010000050.1:0-13954 GCA_035400805.1 Nitrospira sp.
CACCGCTTCTTCATTAAACGCCCACAAATCTTCAGACGCGCCGCCGCCACGCCCGACTATCAGCACCTCCACTTGAGGCATTGCACTCAACGCGTCTATGGCCTCCGCAATCGATGCACCGGCTCCATCGCCCTGAACCGGAACCGGGGCAATGAGGATATTGACGATGGGACACCGACGGCGGAGCACGGCCACAATATCGCGAATCGCCGCCCCGGTCAGTGAAGTGACGACGCCTACAGTCCGGGGAAATGCGGGCAATCGCCGTTTACGCGCCTCGTCGAACAATCCCTCCTGGGACAACCGCTCTTTGAGCTGCTCGAATGCCAGCTGAAACGCGCCGACGCCCTTCGGCTCAAGCGAGTCGACAATCAGCTGATACTCGCCGCGCGGCTCGTACACCGAAATGCGTCCGCGCGCAATGACGGCCAGGCCTTCCTGCAGCGCAAACCGAAGCCGCAAGGCTCCGGACCGAAACAACACGCCGCGAAGCTGGCTTTGACTATCCTTCAGCGTGAAATAGAGGTGTCCGGAGGACGGCGCGCGCAGATTCGAAATTTCGCCTTCGATCCAGACATCCTGAAATTGATCTTCAAGAGAATTCCGGATGAGCCGCGTCACATCGGACACGGACAAGAGCAACGGGAGTGCAAGATTGTGCCCGGTCATGTCTCACCGAGCGGAAGGGACTGCTTCAGGGGACTGATCAATCCATCACTCGGATACGTTCGATCGACACCGCTTTGCCGAGCGTGGCATCCAGCTCAATGAGGACCGCGCAGAACACCGTCGGTCCCGACGCCACCTCAAATCGGCGCGGCATCCCCGTGAGAAACTTCTCAATGGCCAACTCTTTTTTAATCCCGATGACCGAATGCAAGGGACCGGTCATGCCAATGTCGGTGATGTAGGCCGTGCCCTTCGGGAGAATTTGCTCATCCGCCGTCTGCACATGCGTATGGGTTCCCGCCACCACCGTCACCAGTCCATCAAGATAGTGTCCCATCGCCATTTTTTCAGACGAGGCCTCGGCATGCATATCGAGCACGATGGCCGATACCTGCGACTTGAGCCGCTCCACCTCACGCTTGGCAACTTGAAAGGGACAATCAATGGTCGGCATAAACGCCCGACCCATCAGGTGGAGAATCCCCAGCGACTCTCCGCCCGGCGTCGTGAAGACGTAGCTCCCTCGTCCAGGCACACCGGCAGGATAGTTGGCCGGACGGAGCAGACGAGGCTCGCGAGGAAACACATCCAGAATTTCTTTCTTATCCCAAGCATGGTTTCCGGTGGTGATAACCGAGACCCCGAGGTCAAAGAGATCATCCACCAGATCCGGCGTAATGCCGAAGCCACCCGCCACGTTTTCGCCGTTGCCGACGACGACATCAATGGAGTGATTGGCAATGAGCTTCGGCAGGAGGCGAGCCACGGACCGTCGTCCAGGCTCGCCCATGATGTCTCCGATCATCAATACTTTCATACGCCGTCTCTCACTTCGCGAAATCGACGAACCGGCTTTCCCGGATCACCGTGACCTTGATTTGCCCCGGATAGGTCAGCTCCTGCTCGATCTTCTTGGCCAATTCCCGGGAGAGCTGAAAACATTCAGGATCCGTGAGATCTTCCTGCTTGACGATCACACGGATTTCCCGTCCAGCTTGAATGGCATAGGCTTTCTGGACACCTTTGTGGACGGTCGCCAGCGACTCCAGCTTCTCCAACCGCTTCACATAGGATTCCAACGCTTCGCGCCGGGCGCCGGGCCGCGCAGCTGAAAGCGCTTCTGCCGCCGCGACCAGCACCGTCTCCGGGCAAATCGGCTCGACCTGCTCATGATGCGCGGCAATGGCATTCACCACCTTGGCGTTTTCGCCGTATTTTTTGGCGATCTCTGCGCCGAGCATGGCATGCGGCCCCTCTTCCTCATGGCTCACGGCTTTGCCGATGTCATGCAAGAGAGCCCCGCGCTTGGCGAGTTTCACATCAAGTTTCAATTCGGAAGCCATGATGCCGCAAATGTAGGCGGCCTCCCGGGCATGGTACAAGTTGTTCTGGCCGTAGCTCGTTCGATATTTGAGCCGCCCCAACACCTTGACCAACTCGGGATGAAAATCCGACAAACCGACTTCGAAGATGACCTTTTCCGCCTCTTCGATCATCAGCTTCTCGATATCGACCTTCACTTTTTCGACGATTTCTTCAATGCGGGTCGGATGAATCCGACCATCGTGCATCAGCCGCTCCAGTGAGACCTTGGCGATCTCGCGGCGAAGCGGGTCGAAGCCGGAGATAATGACGGCTTCAGGTGTCTCATCAATAATGAGATCGATACCTGTCGCTGCCTCGATAGCGCGAATATTCCGCCCCTCACGGCCGATAATGCGGCCCTTCATGGCATCATTGGCGATGGGCACCACTGAGATGGTAGCCTCGTTCACATAATCACGGGTCACGCGCTGAATCGACGACGCAATGATCTCCCGCGCTTCGCGGTCAGCGTTTTCTTTGGCTTCTTCAAGCAGGCGTTTCGCCAAGCCGGCCGCTTCCAACCGGGCCTGACTATCCATCTCCTGAATCAGTTGCCGCTTAGCTTCCTCGGCCGTGAGACTGGCCACCCGCTCCAACGCTTCACGATGCTGTTTAAGCGCCTGTGCGCACGCCGCGTCCTTCTGCGCCAGAACATCCTCTCGCTTCACGAGGTCTTGCTCCCGCTTGAGCATGTCCTGATCGCGCTTCTCAAGTAAACTGACTTTCCTATCCAAGCCCTCTTCACGTTGAGACACACGCCGTTCCGCATTCGACACTTCGGCGAGCTTCGACTTCTGTTCTTTCTCCAGTTCGATCCGCGCTTGAAAGACCAGGTCCTTGGCTTCCAGCTTGGCCTCTTTCACCAGGTTTTCCGCTTCACGCTGAGCCGACTGCACGATCTGCGCTGACTGGTCCTCAGCTTCTGCCCGGCGCGAGACGACCGACCGGCGACGCAACACTTCATACAGACCGGCGCCCAAGACCGCTCCAACCAACCCGATAATAATGTACGCAACAACGCTGAGAGAAATGGGAACCACCTCCCTTACGGCAGTGGGACAGGTGCACTGTCACCCTGCAAATAATCGCAGCCAGTGATAGAGAGGAGCAGGGAACTACGGTAAGGAGTAGCTAGACAGGAAGGACCCTGACTACTTGAGCCAGTGAACACTGCAGTGTGGAATCGCCGTCGCTAGTCCAAGTAGAGGCGTGGTCGGCCTCGACCTGAGTCGTTTCTTCGGTCAGCTCGCACAGGAGAAGACCTGTGCGGCTTCGTTCGAACAGTTGCATATTCAAGCCATGGGGAATGCCCCCAGATCCTGGTGAGCCTCTGGTGCTCCAACATCACTGTTGGTTGATGACACACCTGTCGCACTGGCACAAAGGGCCGAGCCCCCTGACTCATCCATGCAATCACGACCACACTGAACAATAGAACAAAAACCAGCGATTCCATATGTTTAGAGCTCAAATACCGTCGTCAGATTTTCCGTCCTTATTCGAAGCGTCCTTTCCTCTCCTGCTCTTGTTGACCCTCAGGTCAAGACAACGAGGAAACGATAACAAAGGAGTGCAGTGAAAGCAAGGTGAAACTCACCGCGATAAGATGGACGGCATCTGCTGATCGATCGACTCCATGAGGGAAGCGACCCGGCGGTCGGCGGCGGCTTCATCCTGCCGGAATCTCCGCTCCGACTCCATTAACTCGTGGGCAAGATTAAACGCCGCAAGAACGGCCAGCTTGGCCGGGGTGGCCGACCGCATACTGGCCGCCACCTGCTTCATTTGTTTATCAACGATGTCAGCGAGTTGCTTCACGTAGGATTCGTCGGCCTCACCGTTCACGGTATACCGTTGGCCATAGATCTCCACGTCAATGGTTTTAGTCAACCGCCACCTCCTTGGGTTCATCCAGGCACTCCAACAAATCGATTTCGCCGAGCACTTTTTCGATCCGGGAGCGGATATCCAGACGCTCCTGCTCCCAGCGCCGGTTTTCGTCATCGCGCACCGCAACCCGTTCACGCGCCAGACGAAGTTCGTCCTCCAACGAGGTGTTTTTCCGCTTGAGATCCTGCACCAGCTTCACGAGATCACGAATCCGAATTTCCAACGCATCGAGACGATCTAAAGTCATGGTATTTCCTCATTCCAAAGTGATGGTCGCACACGGTGGTTAATGGGGGCGAAATATAGAAAGTTCATGCCCCCTTGTCAAGAAAACCAGTCCCGTCATGACGCGCCGTGGAGCCGGCGATATTCCCCATAGCTGCGCAAGACCCGCTTCACGTATAGCCGCGTCTCCTGGTACGGAATGAGCTCCACGAACTCGTCTTGCTCACGGCCCCGGTGCACCGCAATCCAATTGTTCACGGCGATCGGCCCCGCATTATAGGCCGCGACCGCATGGGCGAGGTTGCCGCCGTACTGTTCGATCAATTGCCCCAGGTAACGGACCCCGAGGCGGATATTCGTTTCCTGGTCAAACAACTCCTCCCGCCCGACCGCCGGAAACCCGTAACGTTGCGCAACCGCATTGGCCGTCACCGGCATCAGCTGCATCAGCCCGACGGCTCCTACCACAGAAACCGCCTTCTCATCGTACTGGCTTTCCTCGCGAATGATAGCGGCGGCCAGATAGGGATCGACGCCGGTCACCCCCTGGGCGGCAATCGTCGGAACGAGGCCGGTGGGATAGGCCACAGTCCATAACGCCGGTGCGGTCGGCAATCCGCTCCGCTCTAACTTCTCGCGAAAATGAACTTTCGCGACCCGTAAGGCGGGATGATAAGCTCCCACCTCACTGAGCATCGTGGAAAAGGCCAGCAGCACATCCTGATCCCGGCTGTATTGCTCGGTCAACGCGCCCAGCTCTCGAGCCGCATCTTGGGCAAATCCTAGCGTCTTCAGCTCAATTCCGCGCTGATACACCGCGTGTTTTTCAATTTCCGGACGCCGGTTGTCCGGCAACCGTTCCGCGTCTTCCGACGCGGGTCGTTCAACCGCGACCACCGCCGGCTGGTTCGCCGGTATTGACGTTCGTCGCGCGGCGAGCTGGCAGTAATAGCTATACGCATGGCGCTGACAAACTCGCGCATACTGCTCGCCGACGTTCGCGTGCTTGCCATGGTCCTCGGCTCGCGCCGCCCAATACATCGCCTGAGGTTCGAAGCCATTGACGTGCAACTCGACGACGGCCCGGAAGGTCTCCGCGGCCTCCTTGTATCGAGCCGTGCGGTATTGCGCCCAACCCGCCCGCCAGAGCCCCTCAGCCCGTTGGCTGGCTGAATCTCCCAGCTTTGCGACCTGCCGGAACATGCTGATCGCGTCATCGAATTTCCCCTGATCTTCCAGCCATACGCCGGCAAACAAGTGCACCATCGCCCGCTGATCACCGGCCAGGGATCCCTGGGCTGCCGATCGCGCCAAATCGATGAGTTTGTCACCAAGGCTTTGTCGCAAATACACGCGGGCCAGCCACACCATGGCTTCCGCCGATTCCTGCACCCGATCCGCCACCAATCCGCGAAACGTTTCGCGAGCCTGGTCATATTGCTTGAGGCGGACATAGGCGATTCCTAATTTGAGGCGAGCCTCATACCGGCGGGCATGCCCGGGAGCCAGGGAGAGAAACCGCCGCAACTCTTCCACTGCCTCGGCTTGCATGGAGAGCCCCAGGAAGGCTTGCGCTCGAACGAGATACTCGTCGGCAGTCGGGACCCAAGACTCTCCGCCCAGACCACTGTCCAGGCGCGTCTTACCCTCACGGGCTTCCGGCGATTGCGGATATCGGAGCCACAGCTGCTTCAATGCGGCGCGCGCTTCCGGTAGCCGGTTCTCGCGAAGGTGACAGTCGGCCAGATGGGATAACGCCATCGGAGCAGCCTGATCCTTCTCCGCAAGCGCCACGGCGCGCTCCAACCAGTCCACGGCACGAAAACACACATTCGCGCTGTACCAGGCCTCTCCTGTGCGATAGGCCGCCTTTGCGATCAGGTTTGAATCCGGCACGATTTTGGGGATTGTCTCCAGCAACTCGGCGGCTTGAATCGGCTCGTTTTGCTTCAGCAACGACTCCGCGATCCAGAGGCGAAAATAATCGTCGATCACCGGCAATTCCGGCTGAGCGGCGCGAAGAAGTTTTGCCGCCTCGACCGGTTCTCGTTCAATAAGAAGGACTCCTAGCACGACCCGGGCACGCTGCGCCCATGGGGTCGACGGAAACAAGTCCATCACGGATCGCAGCTGGTCGATTTTGAGCGCCGTCGCCTGTTCGCGCTGGGCCGGAGAACCGGTTCGATCGTTGACGGCAAGGGCCGAGCGGAAGCAATCTTCGGCGGAGACACAAAGAGGAGGAAGAACGGGCAACGGGCGAGGGGACTCAGCTGTCGCCGTCAAGAACACACTCGACAGAAAAAGACACACGGCGAATGCCGCTACACTGGTCCGCCAAGGAAGTCCGCGCACAATGCCCCTGAGCAGAAGGTGAACCGGGATCATTATAGCGTAACGCCGTATAAACGCGACCAGGTTCGCCTTGCTTGTCACAAGTTTTTTCCCTGTGCTAGGCTCCGGCATGGTTTCGCACACTGCAACCCGTCACAACCTGCTGGCCTTGACCGAATCGGGCATAGCCGCATTCGTCGCCTCGCTCGGCTGGCCGGCCTATCGCGCATCTCAAATCCTTCGCTGGCTGTATCAGGAGCGGGTCCGCACCTTTGCCGAGATGAGCAATCTCTCGCAGAAAGACCGCGAGCATCTCACCTCCACCTGTAGTATCGATCGGGCTACGGATGTCCAAATCTTTGCCTCGCAGGATGGCACAAAGAAATTCGTGCTCACGCTGACGGACGGCAAGCAGGTCGAGTGCGTCCTCATTCCCGACGAAGACCGCCTCACGCTGTGCCTGTCCACGCAAGTGGGCTGCACCCTCGATTGCGGATTCTGCCTGACCGGCACATTAGGGCTTACGCGGAATCTCCGTGCCCATGAAATCCTTGACCAGGTCCTGCTGGCGCAGGATCATTTGGAACCCAATCAACGGTTGACCAACCTGGTGTTCATGGGAATGGGCGAGCCGTTGGCCAACCTCGACGCCGTGGCCGACGCGGTTACACGCCTGACGAATCACACGTGGGGACTGGGCTTTTCGGGTCGCCGGATCACGATTTCTACCGCAGGACTCGCGTCTCGCATCAAGGATGTGGCCCCCTTAAAGGTCAACCTGGCCATTTCATTAAATGCCACCACCGATGAACTTCGTGACCGGATCATGCCCGCCGCCAACCGGTTGCATTCGCTCCAAGCGTTGCTCGCCGCCTGCCGCGACTACCCCCTGGCTGAGCGCGATCGGCTCACTTTCGAATATGTCCTGCTTGCAGAGGTGAATGACCGGCCTGAAGATGCGACCCGCTTGATCAAATTGCTGCGCGGCCTTCGCTGCAAGGTCAATTTGATCGCCTTCAATCCCTTTCCCGGCAGTCCCTATCAACGCCCCTCGGATGCCGCCATCGACCTGTTTCAGAGCACCCTGCGCCGGGGCCACGTGGATGCCTACCTGCGTCGCAGTCGAGGGCGCGATGTCCTGGGCGCCTGCGGCCAACTGGGACGGATTGAGATGAACGAAGCCCCGATTACCTTGACACAGATTCAGACCCGTTGTTAGCATGATCTTCGTACATGCTTAAACTGAGTACCTCCCACAAAAAATCATCGTCGCTCCATCGATCAATTCTCGCGTGTTCGCTTCTGGGTCTCCTCTGGCTGACGAACCAGGGTTCCACCGCGCATGCCATCGAGCCCAAGGAGTACACCCTTTCCAACGACATGAAGGTCATCCTTGTGGAGGTCCCCAAGGCTCCCGTGGCCACCGTCCAGGTTTGGTACAAGGTCGGCTCGCGCAATGAGGTCATGGGCCGCGCGGGGTTATCGCACATGCTGGAACATATGATGTTCAAAGGCACGGCGAAATATCCCAAAGGCACCTTTTCCCGCCTCATCCGCAAAAACGGCGGAATGGACAACGCCTTCACCAGCCAGGACTTCACCGCCTACTTTGAAAATCTGGCTGCCGATCGTGTCACGCTGGCCCTTGAACTCGAAGCGGACCGCATGCAAGGGCTGATTCTCGATGCCAACGAATTCAAAACCGAGCGGGAAGTCGTCAAGGAAGAACGGCGGCTGCGCAATGAAGATGATCCCCAGGGTGCGCTCGTCGAAGCGCTCTTCGCGCAAGCCTTCATGAGCCATCCGTATCATTGGCCGGTCATCGGTTGGTTCTCCGATCTGGATGCCATGAACCTGGACGATCTGCAGCGCCACTACGACACCTACTACTCACCGAATAACGCGACCCTGCTCGTCGTCGGTGACATCAAAGCCGAGACGCTCCTGCCGGTCATCGCCAAACTCTTTGAACCGATTCCCAAAGGTCCTTCGCCAAAAGCCCTGGCCGTGACCGAAGGCCCGCAACACGGCGAACGCCGCTTCCTTTTGAAACGCGAAGCCCAAGTCCCCTTTGTCATGATGGGGTACCGGGTGCCGAACTACACCAGCGACGATTCCTATGCCTTGAACGTCCTCGAATCGATTTTGTCCCACGGAAAGAGCGCGCGGCTCTACCAAAGCCTCGTGTATGAGCAGAAAACCGCCTTGGCAGTGGGCGCCGACTACGGATTGATGCAGGCCGACCCCGGTTTGTTTTATTTTTATGCGGTGGTGAAACCGGGTGAGAAAGTCGAGGTCGTGGAGGACGCGGTACTGAAAGAGATTCAGCGGCTCCAGACAGAACCTCCGAGCGAACTCGAACTCCAGCGCGCGAAAAACCAAATCGAGGCCGCCCACATTTTCGAACAGGATTCCAACTTCCGCCAAGCCATGCTCCTGGGGGAAGCTGAAACCATCGGGGCGGGATGGCGCAAAGTCAGTCAGTTCGTCGAGAGGACCCGTGCCGTCACGGCGCAGGATGTCCAGCGTGTCGCCTCGCACTATATGGCTGCCGATATGCGCACGACCGGAACACTGATTCCGCTCCCGCCGCAAACACAATCGGCATCGCCGGCCCAACCGCACCAGTGAGCAGATACAGATGACGCGACGACAGCCTCCACATGCACACCGAAGCCGTCAGGCAGTAGGCCGGTTCTTTCTCGGGCTTTTCCTGCTGGCTTTCTGTCTGCCAAACGCACAGGGACAGGCCGCGGACATCGTGCCGACCCGCTCCGTGACGGCAAACGGCATGACCGTCCTGTTCCTTGAGCAACATTTTCTGCCGACGGTTGAGATCCATGCCCTGGTCAAGGTGGGGTCGGCCCAAGATCCGCCGGACAAAGCGGGATTGGCGAATCTCACTGCCAGCCTCCTGGATGAAGGCACTCAGACCAGAACGTCCCGACAAATCGCCGAACAGATCGATTTCGTGGGAGGCTCTCTTGCAGCCCATGCGGCGGAAGACTTCACCACCGCGTCAGCGCGCGTGCTGAAGAAGGACGCAGACCTGGGGTTCGCGCTCCTCGCCGATGTGCTGCAGCATCCCGCCTTCCATAAGCAGGAATTCGAACGGGTTCGCACCCAGATCCTCGGTGAAATCCTCAGTGACGACGACGATCCCGGCAATGTGGCCATGAAGGCCTTTCATCAACTCATTTTTCACGGCCATCCGTATAGCTGGCCGGCCCATGGCTCTGAGGATACGCTCAACAAAATCACCGTGGCCGATGTCCAGCAGTTCCATGCCCGAGAATATGTGCCGAATCAGACGATTCTGGTCATCGTCGGAGATCTGACACAGGAACAAGCAGCCACGCTGGTTCAGACACACTTCGGGTCCTGGAAAAAGGGCACGCCGTCACCCTATCAGATCAAAAAGCCCACGCCGATCGACCGCAAAATGGTGCAGTTGATCGAGAAGGATCTTACGCAATCGACCATTGTACTGGGGCATACCGGCATCAGCCGGACGAATCCGGACTACTACGCCGTCACGGTCATGAACTACATTTTAGGCGCCGGCGGGTTTTCCTCGCGCCTGATGGACTCCATTCGAGATAAGCAGGGACTGGCCTATGGCATCATGAGCCAATTTGATTCCCGCTTGCTGCCGGGCGCATTCTTTATCAGCCTGCAGACCAGAACCGAGGTTACCAATCAAGCCATTACCGGAGTGCTGACCGAGATCAAGGGGATTCGCGATGCCCCGGTCACCGATCAGGAGCTGAATGAAGCGAAGTCCTTCATCGTGGGAAGCTTTCCCTTGCGGGTCGATTCAAGCGCCAAGCTCGCCAATGTCCTCGCGCAGGTGGAATTCTACAATCTGGGGCTGGACTATTTTACAAGCTATCCGAAGGCCATCGAAAAGGTCACGAAAGACGAGGTCCTCCGCGTGGCCAAACAGTATCTCGACCCTCAACATTATGCCTTGGTCGTCGTCGGTTCGATTGCGAAAGCCAAAGTGAAGCAGTAGCTCCTTCCTTGCCCGATTCGACGACCGCGCAACACGTCGGACTTCTGATGGTCTCCACCACTCCACTGATCGATAAGATTTCCCTGGCACGACAGCTCCTTCGAGAGATGGGCTCGGTGATCGTGGCCTTCTCCGGCGGGATCGATAGCACGTTGGTGCTCAAACTGGCCCATGATGAATTGGGCGAGCAGGCCATCGGCGTGACCGCCGTCTCCCCCACACTTCCTGCTTCTGAACTGGACGGAACGCAGCAGGTTGCCGCAGAAATCGGCGCGGCTCATCGCATCGTCGAAACAGATCAACTCCAGATACCCGAATTTGTCCGCAATGATGCCACCCGCTGCTACCATTGCAAGACCGACCTCTATTCGCTCTTAGGCAAACTCCGAGCCGAATATGACCCGGCCTGTATCGTCGACGGCACCAACCTCGACGATCTGGGAGACGACCGCCCCGGTCTGAAAGCGGCCCGGGAGTGGGGTGTACGCAGCCCCTTACTGGAAGCCGGATTCACGAAGGCCGACGTCCGGGAAGCTGCCCGTGAACTCCAGCTTTCCAACTGGGATAAGCCTGCCGCAGCCTGCCTTTCCTCACGCGTCCCCCGAGGCATCACCATCACCCGGATGACGCTCTCGCGCGTAGAACAGGCGGAGGCTGCGTTGATGCAGGAAGGCTTTCGCCAATGCCGGGTACGAGACTATGGCGAACTGGCAAGGATTGAGCTGACGGTGGAAGATTTGCCGACACTACTGGAAGCTGGCCGCCGGGAACGGCTGGTCGAGAGCTTGAAACGGGTCGGGTATCGCTTTGTGACGTTAGACTTGGAAGGATATCGCCAGGGGGGCGTAAGTCTCACCCCCCCGGCGGCAGAACACTAGTTCCGGCTCTGGTAGGTCTTCGCGAGCGCGTCCAGGGCTTCATCTGCCAGACGACGATGATCCCCATCCGTCAAGGCTCGCCCGACCACTTTCTCCGCAACCATCATCGCTAAATCCGTCGTTTGCGACCGGATGTCCTGAATGGCCTTGCGGCGTTCGGTCTCGATCTCGCGAGTCGCGTCGCCTTTGATCCGCTCTGCATCCGCTGTCATGCGCTGCTCATTCTCTTCCATCAACCGTGCCGCGCGCTCTTTGGCTTGAGCCAACAGGGCGTCCGCGTCTTTGGCTGCGGTCGCCAGTTTGGCTTCATATTCCTTCAGCCTGCGCTCGGCCTCCGAACGGTGACGTTCGGCTTGATCGAGACTGTCCTTGATCTTTTTCTCACGCTCTTCCAGCATGCCCAGCAAGCTCGGGAACGCGTACTTGTAGAGCAGGAAGAAGAGAATGCCGAAGGAGAGAATCTCCCAGAAGATCAACGACGAAAAGAAATGCGATTCAAATTGAGGCATAGTCTGTTACCCAAATGAGTTGAGGGTTCTGAGCCGGGCATGGCCCCAGCATCAGGGCTCGACCGTCGATGCGCTTACTTGCGCAAGCCCATGATGATGAACGCAATGACCAGCCCGTACAAGGCGATGGCTTCGACCAACGCGAAACCGATCCACATGTACTTCCCGACGCGACCTTCGGCTTCCGGCTGGCGGGCCACGGCCTCAATCATTTTCCCGAAGATGTACCCGATTCCCACGCCGGCTCCGGCAAAACCTGCCGCCGCCAACCCCATGCCGACCAACGCTGCTGCTGCTGCATCCATTGTGTGTCCTCTCCTCCGTTTATAGACCACTCGACCTAGTGTGCGTGCTCGCTATGGCCGTGCAGGGTCACGGCATCTCCTAAATAGACACAGCTCAGCACGGTGAAGATATAGGCTTGAATAAACGCAATGCCGACTTCGAGACCGTTCATCGCAATCGTGAAGGCAAACGGCAACCATCCGATCAGCAATCCCCCGCTGATTGCCAATCCAAACAACACGCCCAAAATGACGTGGCCGGCCGTCATATTTGCGAACAACCGCACCGCCAGTGAAATGGGCCGCGCCAGTTGGCTGATCAACTCAATCGGAATCATGAGCGGCAGCAACCAGCCCGGCGTTCCCGGCGGCACGAGAATACCGAGGAATTTCATCCCATGCAGCGAAAATCCTAAGACCAGACTCAGTCCATAGATACCCACCGCAAAGACCGCGGTCACGATGATCTGGCTGGTGACGGTATAGGAGCCGGGAATCAACCCGAGCAAATTCGCGAAGAGAATAAAGAGGAACAGCGTGGCGATCAGCGGGAAATATTTCATCCCCGGCTCACCCATGGTGTCCAAAATAATTCCGCGAATGAACTCGACGATCAACTCGGCCATATTCTGCAGTTTACCCGGCACCAACTTACGGGCGGCAGCGGCGGAAATCATCAGAAAGGCCACCAGCCCGACCACCACCCACATGAGGATGACCGCTTTGTTGATGGAGATGTCGACGCCGGCGGGCACGAGCGGAATCAGATCGTGCAATTCAAACGCATGTAACGGACTTTCTTCCACGATGATCCTTTGTGAGTCAGACGATTCAGGTTAACTCTGCCATCGTTGGGCCGATCGATAGGCATTGCGGATACCGGCAGCGGCTCCCAGCCCTAATCCTGCGACCAATCCCCAGGGATTGGAATCCAGCAGATAGGTATCGACGACCCAGCCCAAGCCTCCCCCGACGATCAACGCAGCGAGCAGTTCCGTCCCGATCCGGACAGCTTGCCCGAGCCCCGCATATAACGGATCCTGAGAGGGGGGCATCACGTGCTCACGCGCGGCACTCCTCGGCACAGTCGGAGAGAGTGCACCCATCGGCGGGCGCGCCATTCAAGCAAATTCGCTGGGGGCTTGTCAAGAAGTTGGCCGGCTATGACCAGGCCTTACGATGCGGTATAGTCGTTTCCTCGGGTGCAACACCCGCGAATGACACATTCATGACTGCTCTATCGCGCCAGACATTCCTCAATGGGCCGCCGCAACCGCTGGTGGTGGTTCGACCGTTACCGAAGGCGGACGTCTTCGAGCTTTATCAGCGCCTGACTCTCACCGACGGCCCGTCTTTTCTCCTGGAGAGCGGGAATGGCACCCAGGCGACCGCGCGTTATTCGTTCATCGGCAGCCATCCCTACCTGACATTGACCGGCGGAGCGCAAAACCATCACCTTGGGACCGACGGGCACACCACGACCTCCCCTGGCTCCGTGTTCGATGCGTTCCGGCAGGCCTTCGCCAATGCGACGATCCCGAGGCCGGATGGGCTGCCGCCGTTTTTTGGTGGGGCCGTCGGATATCTCAGCTATGATCTTGTCCGATCGTTCGAATCCCTTCCCACCCTGGCCGCCGACGATCTGGGCCTCCCCGACCTGCACATGGCCTTCTTCGATCTCTTGGCCGCAGTCGATCACCACACGAACCAGCTCTACCTGATGTACTGCCCACCGCTCTCGCGATTTCGTGCTGAACCGCGGGAAAAACTGTTTCGCGAGGGCTGTGA
>DAONAB010000051.1:0-13903 GCA_035400805.1 Nitrospira sp.
CGTCCACAAACTTGGCGGCCGACACCCAATCCCAGAATTGGCTCGCAGCGGCCAGAAAGAGATCCTGTCTTGTTTGTGAGATTTTGACTTCGGCGCGAGGATCGGCTAATTCCGACCGCTGCAGTTCCGCATTCTCCGGGTTGATCATGAGCCCTTTCAACAGCGGCAGGAAGCCTCCGAGAATGACTTGTTGGCCGTTGCCAAACCCAAGGTCCGGAATCTTCGCATCCCCGATAGCCTGACGAATACCCGCGCTTCCCCGGAATCCCCAGGGGGTCCGCGCTTCAACCAAGGTATCGTTAAAACCGACGCTTTGCGTTTTGGTGGTGCCCTTGTCGATAAAGCGCTCGATCTCGGTATCATTGACGAGGATCGGTTCGAATGCGCCGAGGGCCTTGAGCATTTTTCCGCGTGCGGAGGCCTTTTCAGTGCCAGCCCCCTTCAGGAGGGGATGGGACCGATCGATCCAGGCCAGAACCTCATTCAGCGACAGGGGAATCGGCGGAAGCGCTTTAGATTTGATCGTGTCCTCTGCCCCGGCGCTGCCACTCGGCAACCCGAAGAATGCACAGGCGGCAATGACCAGAATCCATGTATAGATCTTCATGAAACGCACTCCTTTCTGATGGCAGCAGCCAGAAAATAGGTGTCGAAGGATGTCAGCGCTCCGGCATGCGCCGGTGAGGCGGAACCCGTTACTTGGCTCCGCGACCGGCTTTCGGCAGGAGGGTGTCGATCAGGCTTGGAGGCCGTTCCTGGTAGTCGGGCGGGAAGAGGTTGAACCGGCGCCAAAGCTCGTACCAGAGCGGAACACGGTTGAGAATGACCCATCCCATGGCTTTGGTCCCTTGCCGGACATGTTCTTGCGGAGGCCAGGGACGTTCTTCCAGATCGGGGACGACCCAGAAGCGGAAGTTGCCCTTGCCGTCGTCGACCTGGTCGATCACCTTGATCACCCCGTTATACGTACCAGCCATCATTTCCGGCCAAGCCGGAAGAGGGATAGCGGGAATGCCATAAAAGAGAATCTTGACCTTCCGGCCGACATTGAGCAACGGCGCGTCGATGCCGTCGGCCACCATTTCAATGGCCCTGTCTGTGCTGGTGGGTGAAATCCTGACCAGTTTTTCCCCGGGCCGCACGGTTTCGCCGGCGCCCGCCTGCGCCATCTTCACGACGGTGCCGTCGATGGGCGACAGAATCCGGCTGGCGACCCGCCGTTGATTGGCGTTGGACAGACGCAAAGACACGTCCGCCACTTGGTCGGAGGCTCGCGCCGCTTCTCCGATCGAGGCATCGCGCGCCGCTTCCGCGTCAAGCAGTCGCTGAAGGACTTCTGCGCTGACCTGTTCCCGTCCGAAACTCAAGGCCTTCATGCTTTGTTCGGCCGCGCTCAGGTTTGCCTGTGCGCCCTGCAGGTCGGCCTTGCTGGCGAGAGCCGATTGGATCGTGAGTTCCAACTCGCGCTGGGACACAAGGCCCTGTTGCGCCAGTTGTTGATGCCGTTCCACATTGAGTTCGGCGGTGGCCACGGCGATTTTCGACGCTTCGATTTTTTGCCGCGCCTCGCGCACCTTGCTTTCGGCTTCGAGCACACGTGCGCCTGCCGACGGAACCGCGGCCTTCACCAGGTTTTGCATTTCCTTGATGCGTTTATCGAGCTGATCGGCGCGACTGAGGGCGGCTTTTCGCGTATCTTCCAACGCCTGCTTGCGCTGTTCGAGGAGGTTCAGCAGATCCGGGGCCATGAAGTTCGGGTCGTAGTCGTCGAGTTCGAGAATCACGTCGCCCGCTTTGACCCGCACACCTTCAAAAATGTGCCACTTTCTGATGCGCCCGGTAATCTGCGCCTCAATGTCTTGTGGCCGCTCAAAGGGAGCGTAGGCGGACAGCTGGCCGGTGACGGTAATGGTTTGCGTCCAGGGGACGAAGGCCACGATCAGCATGAAGAAGCCGACCAGGAGAATGGCCAGCCTTGAGGAGAACCGCAGCCGTTCGGGGATTTGAACGGCTTCCCAGGACTGCAGCTTGGTCGACGTCGCCAGATCATCGACAGCCATCTCGTCCAAGCCGGTGCGCTGGGTGACGAGGGAGCGAAATCGGGTTTTAAGTCCCTCACGGATGCGCTGCACGTAGTTCCCTCCGCGCACCGTCTACTATAAGGATGCGCAGGAGTATCATAGTGGAAAACAAAGGAGTTGGTCAATTCAATGAGGGGTTCGGTCGTGCCTCGGCTTGACCCTTCGGCCGGAGAAGGGCTATGGTGCGCCGCATCATTCTATCCTTCAGCCAGAGGGGTCGTGTCCATGTCGAAGAAGAAGCAAGCGGATCGGGCGTTGGTCGGGGTATTGGGCGGCAGCACATCCGACTTTCCCATTCTTGAGAAGGCCGTGGCCCTGTTGAACGAGCTCGGGATTCCCAATGAGTTGCTGGTCGTGTCGGCCCACCGTACGCCGGATCGTCTCTTTGCCTATGCCGAACAGGCTGTGGCGCGAGGGATTCAGGTCATTATTGCCGGTGCCGGGGGAGCCGCACATCTTCCGGGAATGGTGGCCGCCAAGACGTTGCTACCGGTCATCGGCGTGCCTATTCCCACCGAACATCTCCGCGGCTTGGATTCTCTGCTGTCGATCGTCCAGATGCCCCGGGGAATTCCGGTGGCCACTGTCGCGATCGGGGGCGCGGAAAATGCCGCGATCCTGGCAGCGCAAATTCTTGGATTGCAGTCCGCCCCTATCAGGCAGCGTCTCGATCGATTCCGTACGGCGCAAACACAAAAGGTTCTCGACACCCAGGATGACGCCCGGTTGTCCCCTCCGTTTCCGATTCCACGCAGTACCAGGACGAGCCGCAGGCCGTGAACGACACGGTGATCGATCCCGGCGCGACCCTGGGTGTGCTGGGTGGAGGCCAACTTGGCGCGATGTTCGCCACCGCTGCCCGCCGGATGGGCTATGCGATCGCGGTCTGGGATCCTGATCCGGAAGCGCCTGCCCATCGGATTGCCGACTATTCCCTCGTTCGTCCCTTCACGGACGCCGATGCACGGACAGACTTTACCCGACGGGTTCGTGCCGTTACCTATGAATGGGAAAATGTCCCCGCCGACCTTTGCGAACAGTTGGAACGCGACCTGCCGGTGCGTCCATCCAGTCGCGTTCTTCGGGTGATTCAGGATCGCATCGAGCAGAAGATGTTTTTGCGAACTCGCGGGTTGCCCGTCCCGGCCTTTTCGCCCCTGTCATCGCCTGATGAACTCGGCCGACAGACCATACCTCCGTATCCGTTGGTGTGTAAGACCGCCACGGCCGGGTATGACGGCAAGGGACAGTGGAAAATCCTTCGAGCGGAAGATTGCGCGTCGGTGCGGCAGGAGTTGGCCCGGAATCGCAAACCGGATTCACGATGGATTCTGGAAGAATGGCTGCCGTTCGAGCGTGAGCTCTCGATTCTGATTGTGCGAGGAACCGATGGCGCGTCGCAGACGTATCCATTGGTAGAGAATGTTCATGAGGACGGGATTCTCCGTCAGACGATTGTCCCGGCCGATGTGCCGCAGGCGGTTGCCGACCTGGCCGGCAGGGTGGCGTGTGAGGCCGTGCAGGCCCTGGGTGGGGTGGGCGTGTTTTGCGTGGAATTGTTCCTCATGACCGATGGACGGTTGCTGATCAACGAAATCGCGCCCAGGCCTCATAACTCCGCTCATTACACGTTGGATGCCTGTACCGTCTCGCAGTTTGAGCAACAGGTGCGGAGCCTGTGCGGTTTGCCGCTGGGGGAAGTCCGGTTACTCAGTCCGGCGGTCATGCTCAATCTCATTGGTGACGACGTTCGACTGGTGACGCACTCACCCGCGTCGCATGACCTTCTGCGTGTGCCTGGTGCGATGGTGCACCTCTATGGAAAACGTGTGATTCGACCAAAGCGGAAAATGGGTCACATTTCATTTCTCGCTCCCACCCGCGCGCAGGCGCTTGCAGCCGCGTCGACCCTCCGCTCGCGGATTGTTCAGCCTCCAGCATAAAGAACGACAGCAGCTGCGACGTGACCAGGCCGGATGTCTGTCTGGATGTGTCCATTCCTGCCGGTTGCAGTTGCCCGCCTGGTCTCAGTCTGTCCGTTTTTGTGAGCGGCGGAGACGTCAGCGGCCGTTCATGGCCACCCCTGATTCGCCTCCTCCTGAAATTGCGATGACTTGCCAGGATGGAACAACGGTATGGGATTTGCTGTCTTCCCCACTGGTTCCTCACTCCATTTTTAGAGGCAGGCACAGCGGTGAGCGGTCCACGTTCTTCCGAACTCGATCAAACCGGGCGACATCCCACCATGCGGGGACTGGGCCGAGTGCTCTCTCACTCGCGTGTTCGCGTGATGTTTCTGCAAAGCCTCGTGGCCGGCATCCTCTCCTATGAACTGCTGGTCAGCAACGAAACGATCTATGGGCAGAACGTCAGCCGGATGGTGGCGCTTGGATTGATCCTGATCAGTACGGGAATCATCTTGTTGCCGAAATCGGCGCTGGAGAGTGCCTGGTTTCCCGGCGCCTTGATCAGCATCAATACGCTGCTCGTGACGGGAACCATTTATCTCTCGGGAAACGCCAGTTCGGAATTGTATCTCACCTATTTTCTTCTCCTTCTGATTGCGTCATCCGCTCCCTCGCTCAAACAACTGCTCGGCCTCTCCGTCATCATCTGTGCCGGCTATGGAATCTTGGTCTATGAGCATGCGATGCAGTCCGGCACCCTTGCGGTCGGGCACCTGTTGGGCATTCCTGTTCTGCTGATCATGTCGGTGTTTTACGGCCTCACGCTGGAAACTGTGGCAGTGGAGCGCCGGCGGAACCGTCTGTTGCGGGAAAACGTGCAGGGGTTGAAGCAGTCGGAGCAGGTGCTGGAGGAACGGCGCACACAACTGGAAACCCGGGTGCAAGGGTTAAAGCAAGGCCTGTCCCGCGCCAACCAGGAAATTCGCCAAGGTATGGTGGAGCGCACCGGATTGGAGCGGCAGCTACGCGAGGCGCAGAAGTTCGAGGCGATGGGACGTCTGGCCTCCAGGTTGGCGCATGAATTCAATCAGGTGTTGGCGGTGATCGGTGCTCAGACCGGGGCCATCGTCTCCAAGTTGAAACCCGATGATCCACTGCACAGGCCGGTGGAGGACATCTTCCGGAGCGGGGAGCGTGCGGCGACCCTCACGGCGCAACTGCTCGCGCTGGGCGTGCACGAAACGAGCATTCGCGATACGTTGTCGCTCGGCGAGGCGATCATGTCGATGCGTGAGGCGCTCCAAGGACTGCTCCCCGGACGCCTTGATGTGCGGGTGCCTGACGAGTCCAAGCCGGTGCTGGTAGAAATCGGGCATGACCGTTTGGAATATCTCTTGTTGCACCTGGTCGCCAATGCGCGAGATGCCATGCCGAGCAACGGCCGGGTGGATATTTCCTTGGAGGTGGTGACCGGAGAGTTGTTACCGGCAGAGCAACTGGAAAAGAATCCCAGGAAGCGGATGGCACGCATTGCCGTCAGTGATAGCGGCGGCGGGATGAATCTGGATGTTCAAGCTCAGATGTTTGAGCCGTTCTTCTCGACCAAAGAGACTCATGCCGGTCTGGGGCTCACGCTGGTGTATGGGATCGTCCGTCAATCCGGAGGGACGGTGGAAGTGCAAAGCCAGCCTGGACAAGGCACCACGGTGCGCGTCTATCTGCCTCTGGTCGAGCGCCACGCCGTGTTGCGTGACACCAGGGTCCTCCCGGAGGCGCTGTCCAAGGGCGCTGAAACGGTGCTGCTTGTTGAAGAAGATGAAATCGCCAGGAAGCTGGCACTGTCGACGCTGCACGGCCATCGATACCATGTGCTCGAGGCGGGGTCGGCGGTGGAAGCACTGCTCGTCGCCCAACAATACCAAGGCCCCATTCACCTCACGGTCAGTCATCTCTCGATGCCCGAAATCGGCGGCAGGGAATTGGCCAAGCGGCTGGTGCTGCAACATCCCAACATGAAAGCGTTATTCGTCTCAGGATTTTCTGACGAGACAATCGCCAGTCACCGGGTGAATAAGAAGTATTTCCTGCAGCAGCCCTATCGGCAGCACGATCTGGCGGGGAAAGTCCGCGAATTGCTGGATGTGTAGGGGAGGGCTCGCGACGCTAATATCGAAATGACTCTGTGCGAGCGGGCTTGAAAAATCGCACGTCCGGGCGTTTGAAAAATCCGATCAGCAGCATACCCGCAATAAACCCGCCGATGTGCGCAAAGAAGGCTACGCCTCCGCCCTGCGATCCCAGACTCGCGCCGCCGTTCAGCAGCTGCATGATGAACCACAAGCCCAGCACGATCCCGGCCGGTACGTAGGTGGTACCCACCACCGGCGCGATCAGCAAGACGCGGGCATGGGGAAACAGCAGCAGGTAGGCGCCCAGTACCCCTGAAATGGCTCCGCTTGCGCCGACCATGGGGACGGTGGAAGTCGGGTCGGTTAAGGCATGGCTCAACGCCGCCAGTATTCCGCATCCCACATAAAAGACGATAAACCGGCCATGTCCCATGATGTCTTCGATGTTGTTGCCGAAGACCCAGAGGTACAGCATGTTGCCGATCAAATGCATCCAGCTGCCGTGCAGAAACATGCTCGTCAGAATGGTCGCATACGCGGGAATGGTAGCCAGTTCCGGAGGGAGCGTGGCCTGGCCGAACACGAGGGAGGGGATCGCCCCGTATTGATAGACGAAGGCTTCACCCGAGGCCGATCCGAGGGAGCTTTGGTACAGGAAGACGAGGGAACAGACGACAATGAATGCGACGGTGACGACTGGCGTGCGTTCGGTCGGGTTATCGTCACTCAGGGGCAGCATCGCAACACCTGGAAGATAACAGCTATGAAGCGGCCGGTCGCGGCAGCCGAGGATTTGCCGGGAGGAGGCCGTCAGGTTGCAACGGAACGGAAAATCCGGCTGCGTGGGTATGCCCGCCCCCGCCGAAAGACGCCGCGATCGCCCCGACATCGGTTCCATCTTCGCGGGAACGCATGCTGAAGTAGCGGCGATTGTTGCGATCGTGCCAGATCACGCAGAACGGGTGCTCGGCGGACAACCGTTCGCCGATTTGACTGGTGAGAACCGAACTCTGGACCGACGGAACGGTCGCACCTTCGAACTCCACCAGCGTCGCATGCGAGGCCAGCTTCGTGACGAGTTCGTTTTCGTAGCGGAGAATGGCGCGGCCCTCCCGTTCCAGCTCCCGTTGTTCGAAACGCGTCCACAGTTCAAAATCGAACGGGTAGGAAGCCAGTGCGGCGCTGATCTCCCGGCTGTTCGGAAGCGCCCACTGCCATAAGTCCTTGTCTTGGATGTAGCGGAGCAGCCAGGGGGCCGGCTCATCGTGGGCCCATTCCCACCCCAGGACGGCGCCCGATTTATTCAGATCGAAGTAGGCGTAAGGGAGGTCGGCCAGTGCCTGCTCGGCGGTGATGTGGTGGTCCAGCACGACTAAACTGGCCGCATCCTTGGCCATGGCTTCAAGCGTCGTCCGGTTGTAGCTGAAATCCACCATGACAATGTGATGACCGGCAAGATTGGCCGGCGGCGCTTCGCCGTGTTTTACGGGGCGATACTCCGCCTTAGGATATCGACGCCAGATCGCCCAGGCCGCGCCGAACCCATCCGCACATTCCGCGTGATAGAGGATCAGCGTGGGGGGAGAAGACGACAACGTTCGCATGGTGGCCGCGCTCATACGGTGATCACCTTAGCATGTCCGTTCATGGAGACTAAAGAGCTATATCAGGTTGTGGGCGGTGCCGGCGTGGCCGCCGGCACCGCCTGCTGTCGCTTATGCGGTTGCGGGAAGGTGATTGAGGTGATTGATCAATTGCCGGAGGCGACCTGCATTGCGGCGATTGAAGGAAAACGTCAAGCGTGCGAGGTCCTTCAATCCCGGCTCGTCAATTTCTTCGGGGAGTGACGGCCGCTGCTCGAACGTGCCTTCCGTGAGCATGTCCTTGAATTGGTGCTGCACCTCGTCGACTTGCTCCGCGGTCAACGGAGTTTTGAGTCTGATTGCCAGTTGGCGTCCCACAAAACGCAGAGAGTGATAACGCCGATAGAACGTGCGGATTTCCGTGACCGCATCCTCCACGTTATCGACGATGGTGAAGAGGGCCAGGTCTTCCGCATTGATGAGGCGGCGCTTCAACAACTGGTCGGTAATAAATGAATACCAGTGGTTCCAATAATCGCAGCCTGGCGCCTGGAGGCACACGATCGGTTTGGGATCGCTTTTGCCGGTTTGCACGAGGGTCATGATCTCAAAGCCCTCGTCATGGGTGCCGAACCCGCCCGGGAAGAGCGCAATCGCGTGGGATTCTTTTTGGAACATGAGCTTGCGCGTGAAAAAGTACTTAAAGGTGACGAGTTTGGGATCGTCGGCGATGACGGCATTGGCGCCCTGTTCGAACGGCAGCATGATGTTCACGCCGAAGCTATGTTCCCGGCCGGCGCCCTCTTGCGACGCCCGCATAATGCCATCGGCCCCGCCGGTGATGGTCATGTACCCTTCTTCCACCATTCGCCGGGCGAATTGAAACGCCAGTTGATAGTTCGGGTCGTCCGCCGGTGTGCGGGCTGAGCCGAACACGCTGATTTTCAGGCGATCACGATACCCTTGAAACACCCGGAAAGCATGCCGGAGTTCTTTGAGCGCCCGATTGACGATTTTCAGGTCCAGAACGTCCAATTGCGATTCAGAGAGCCGGATGACGCCGGCGAGAATTTCTTTCATGAGCGCGGCTTGAACATCGTCGTCCGGCCGGTCGAGCAGGGCAGTGATTTGTGTGAGAATTTCGTCTTTGGTCGGAACGGGCTTGGACCGGGATGCAGGACTTTTCATGAATGGTCACCTAGAGCACGGTAAACTCCGGGCGGGTATCGCCGGAGAATGAAATCATAACAAGCCGGGGAGTTCGAAGCAAAAGATTCATCGAAGGAAGCTTAGGAGAGATCCGACGCACGCGGCAGATTTTGCAAGACCCACGCACGAATTTTTGATTCGTCGGAGGAGGGCAGGGAGGCGAATTGAATATCGATTCCGGAATAGGTGCCCAGCACGTTCCGGTCTTCGTGAAATTCCGGCTCATAGCTGCTGTTGAGGATGGTGCCTGGCAGCGAGAAGCTCAAATCCGTTCCGGGAAGCATGAACGACAGGACGATACTCGTACCAGGAAGCAGCAATGTGCGACTCTCAATGGACGCGCCGACATGGCTGAGTTGCCGGATCGTGGCGGTGTGTTTGGCGCCTTCGCCTTCGCCGTTGGTCACGCGAATGGTGGCAGGAAGGCAGGTCTCGCAGCGTTTCGGCGCCAGCGCCAGGTCCCGAGCGGTCAGGATGCCGACCGGCTGCCCTTGTTTGGTGACGATCAGGAGAGAGGTGCCGGTTGAAGCCATCACGCTGGTGGCATCGTCAAGAATCTGGTCACATTCGACGGAATGGACGGGCTTGGACATGATGGACCGCACCTCGACATCGTGCGGTTCCAGACCCTGGGCGACAACTTTTTTGACGATGTCGCCGGAGGTCATGATGCCGAAGGCGGCCTCGCCGTCTTTGACCAGCAGGCAGGGCATCTGTTCCCGATCGAGGAGCGAGGCGGCCTCGCTGACAGAGACATCCCCGGGAATCTGTACTACGCCGGGTGTCATCATATGGGCCACCATAGGGGTTGTCGTACGAGTCGGTTTGTCGCGGAGCATGGAGCCGGTTCTTGTCATGGTGTAAGCCTATTTCTCGCCGTGAGAGGGGCTAACGGTGCGGCCCGGCGACCACCACGTCGAAAGAAAGTATATCAGATGGATGTGCCGGGCCCGTGTTCCCATCTTCCCTTGTCAACCAAGAGGTTAGGCGCTTAGACTGCATAGAAACTATAGTCACTATGGTTGCTTCAAAATATGCCAAATGCGATCTGATGAAAAGCGAATTCACACAACGTGCGAATAACCTTCCTGCACATGGGCTAGGGCTGTCCGTGGACGTGTACTCCCCGGATCTCCTAGAGCTGGTTCGCGCGCTTCGAGACGCACAGCTGGAGCCGGGATATCTGGAAGTGTTCAAGGCCACGACGTCCGCCCTGGAGTGGATGCGGCAACAATTGCCGGATATCAAGTTGTCCTATCATGGTGAAGGCCTCTGGAGCACGCAACCGGAATTCCCTCGCAGTGGCTCCGGGCGTCAGGGCGTGATGGAAGCGTGCGCGCATCTCGCGGCCTTGCGCAGCGCCTGGCTGAATCATGAATGCGCGACGAAGCACATGGCGGGGTATGCGTTCGGGACCTATCTCCCACCGCTGTATACGGAGGTGTCGGCCAGAAAGACCGCTGAGAATCTGGCCTATCTCCAAGACCAGGTGGATCAGGATGCGCGCCAACGTGGGATCGATCCTGCGCTGGTGCTCTTGGAGATGCCGCCGCTCACGTATTTCGGCTGCGGCGCGTGTTCGATTCCGGAGTTTTTCCGCACGGTGACCGAGCAGGCCTCCTGTGGCTTGGTGCTGGATATCGGACATCTGTGGACGGTGTATCGCTATACGGGGAGCTGGCAACAGCAACGGTTGGAAGACTATGTCGCGGAGTTTCTTGATGCATTTCCCCTGGAACGGGTGATCGAGATCCATGTCGCGGGGTTGGCCGAATTGACGATCCCCCACGCTTCGGGAAGCGGCGCGAATGGGCCTGCGTTGCCCTATTGGATCGATGCGCATGGGGCTCCGATACCAGGCGTCTTGTTCGACCTGTTGGAGCAGGTCCTGTCCCATCCTGGCCTGACGTCCTTAAAAGGCGTCGCGCTGGAAGTCGATACGAAATCGATTGGGTTGATCGTGGAGGAGTTCGGACAATTCCGGAAGCGGTTTGAATCCACCGTTCATGAAAAGGTTCGTTGTGAACGTGAGATCCCGTTACCTCCGCAGCGATTCCCGATTGGTCGTTCGGCGGACGGATGCCGACTGACTCCGCAGGAAGAGGCCGCTCTCCGGCACCAGTACCGCAACTACGTGCAACTCGTGACGACGCAGACTGCTCCGTCCTCTGTGAGCGACTTCGCCTTGCTTGGTGGATCGGTGGAGGATCTCGGCCGGTATCGAGATACCTACTTGCCGCATGAACTGCTCCATTGGGGCGGCGAACTGCAGGATATGTTTCCGGATACCTGCCGCCGGTTGGCGGAAGCCGATGTGCCCTTGGCGCGGTTTGTCCCCTTCTGGTTCAGCCGGCCCAGGCCAGAACAGGACGACTACGATTTTTTTCTGCTCAAGATCGACCGGTTCGTGGAATTCGCCACCCAGGCGTGCCCGGCGGCTGCCATGATCGTCCTGCGCGAGGCGGACGAACTGCGGGCTGCGTATCGCGCGGCGAACGAACCGGTAGGCTCGGGCCAGGTGCGCGCATGAGCTTTTGGACGACGCTGCCACAGCCTATTTTGGGATTGGCTCCTATGGACGGGGTGACGGATGCCGCGTTCCGTCGTGTGGTGGCCACGCAGGGCCGGCCCGACATCACCTTTACCGAGTTCACCAACGTCAATGAAATCTGCCGGGGCCCGGACCATCTGCTGTCCTCCTTAATTTACAGCGAAGCCGAGCGACCGATCGTGGCCCAACTGTACGGCAAGGATCCCGAGCAGTTCTATCGTGCGGCGCAGGTGGTCTGCGAACTCGGCTTTGACGGGCTCGATATCAATATGGGCTGCCCGTCGAAGAGTGTCGCGGCGTCCGGCTCAGGGGCCGCGCTCATCAAGACGCCGGATCTGGCCCATGCCATTTTGCGGGCTGCGAGGCAGGGGTTGGAGGATTGGGCCGGTGGGCAGTCGATCCACCAACTGGGATTCAAACCGTCTCGCATCGAATTCATTCACGAACTGAATCACCGGCGTTCCGGTTCTCCGGTCGTGCCGCGTCGGCTGCTGCCGCTTTCCATCAAGACGCGGTTGGGGTTCGATTGTGTGGTGGTCGAACGATGGGTGGAGCATTTGCTGGCCGCGCGTCCGGCCGCCATTACGGTGCACGGCCGGACGTTGCAGCAGATGTATCGCGGCGCCGCCGATTGGACGGCCATTGCCGAGGCGGCCAAGGTCGCCCGTGATACGGGCACCTTGATTCTGGGGAACGGCGATCTCAATACGTTGGTCGATGCCGTTCGACGCGCCGCTGAGAGCCACGTGCAGGGCGTGTTAGTCGGGCGCGGAACGCTCGGTGCGCCGTGGTTTTTTCGTGAGAAAGAGCAGGCCCGCCGAGCCTCCATCGAGCAGCTCGATTTGTCGACACTTCCCGCCGCCATGTGGGAGCCGCCGGTGTCTCTGCGTCATCGTATGCAAGTCATGCTCGATCATGCGCGGCAGTATGAAGCCATTGCGGGTTTGGAGTGCTTTCGCTCCATCCGGAAACATCTCGGGTGGTACTGCAAAGGATTTCCTCACGCGGCGGCCATGCGCGGGAAAATGTTCGGTGTGTCGACAGTGCAGGATGTCGAACGCATCGTCGCAGAGTTCTGCCAGGACCTCATGCTGGAGGAAGGCGCCGGATCTGACGCCCCTCCCCTGAACACTCATCTCCCGTTCCCCTGTGCCTCCTGACTCCATGCGATTGATTCTGGCGTCAACCTCTCCGCGTCGGCACGAATTATTGGCTCTGTTGGGAGTGCCGTTTGATGTCGTCGCCCCGCCGTTCATTGAACAGGTCCAGCCTCAGTTGTCGGCCGAAGAGCAGGCCGTGGAATTCGCTGCAGGCAAGGCCAGATCTTGCCAGTCTTCCTGTCCCGATGCCCTCATTCTCGGCAGTGACACGCTGATCAATCTGGGCGCTGAGGTGTTGGGAAAGCCGGTCGATGTAGCCGATGCCGAAGTGATGCTCCGCCGATTGGCAGGGCAGACGCATCGGATCGTGACAGCCGTGGCGCTGGCAGGGCCTGAGCCTGATCGCTGCGATGTCCGGCTGGCAGAAGTGCAGGTGACCATGAAGCCTCTGAATGAGGTCTCATTGGCGGCCTATCTACAGACCGGCGATAGCCTGGGCAAGGCAGGAGCCTATTCCATTCAGGGAGGCGGAGCCGCATTCATCGAACGGATCGAGGGCGATTACACCGCGGCCGTGGGATTGCCGCTGCGGCTTGTCGCGGAGATGTTGCGGCAGCGCGGCCTGTCCTGTCCGGTCGACATCGGACAACTGTACGCCCGCCGACCCTATCCCAACTGGGACCGCTTTCTGGCCTAGCCAAGCCACGCGGGTCACCCTGTAGTCTCCCTTCTCGCGAGATTGAAATGGTCTTCCTAATCCTTTTACAATGCGCTCTTGTTCAGTGACGCGTCAGGGAGGTACTCATGCGCGCGAATGATGGCACGGTAGGTCGGCGTGGGCATGCCCATGCGGTAGTCGGGTTGGTGGTCGGAGTGATGGCGTTGGCCGCCGGGCCGGCGTGGGCGATCGATGTCAAGTTGTCCCCCGAAGAGGCCAAAAAAGCCTTGGAGGCCGGACGAGCGCCGATGGAGAAAGCCGCGTCGCCGGAAGATGTGAAAAAAATCTTGCAGCAGGCCTCGCTGGTCACCCGAGTCGGTGCCGATCCCGAAAAGGACGCCTGCGGAGCCAGCGCTATTTTGCGCACCAAGCGCTACCGGTTGGAGGCGTTCGGCAGGCAGGAAGCGGCGGAATCGAAAAAACAGAAAAAAGATGTGCGCATGCCCGACGAGTTCATCCAGAAAGTTGTGGATATGCCCAACATGGAAGTCGAAGTGCAGCTGTGCGGCGATGATGAATACTTCGCCGAGAAAGCCGACATCGTCTTCCAGCAGAAAGGCAAAAATATCCGCCCGGTGGATCTCAGCCCGGCGGATCGAGGAAGAAAGAACGATGGTTCCGGTCC
>DAONAB010000052.1:0-13579 GCA_035400805.1 Nitrospira sp.
TCGCTGATCATGACCAACAATCGCGTTTTGGCCTGACGAGCAAGTAATTTGGTCGTCGCATGCCGGATGGCCGCGCCATCGCGATTCTGCTGCAAGGGGACCATGCCCCCCAGTTTCGCTCCTGCTCGCCCGGTTACCAGGTCATCAAAGTCTTTGACCACCACGAAATCCACCTGGTGGCGCCCCTGCCCGGAATAGCCATACACGGCAAACTGGTCCCCAATTGCCGTAAGCGCTTCACAGAGCAGCACTAACCCCTGCTTTTCAATGTCGATGATTCTCCGGCCCTGTTCGACCTGGCGGCTGGTGGACCCGCTGAGATCAACCAGAAACGCCGCGGCCACCTCACGTTCCCGCTTCTCTCGCCGCACATAGATCCGCTCCGATGGCTCAATACCCGCCTCCAGGTCGGCCAATCGAGCGATCACGGCATCCATATCGAGATCCTCACCGTCTAACTGGCCTGGCACACGCCGGAGCCCGGGGGGGCGCAGGCTTTCGAAATAGCGGCGCAGCAACCGGACCGACCCGCGCTGGGCCGCCAAGGTCTCTTCGACAAACTCCGACGACCCGTCAACCGCCTCTCGTTCAATCACGCGACACCAGTTCATTCGATAGTCCTGGATGGCGGTATCCCATTCACGATAACGAACGGCTTTTACCGTTCCAGGTTTCTCCTCTTCAGGCCGGGCCCCCTCGCCTTCAACGGCCAAGACCTCTTCAACCAACGAAGGCTGGCGGCGGCCGGGGACCAAGATATCTTGAGACATCTGCTGGGAACGCGCCGTCCCCGCACCGGACGATCCGCCAGAATCCCCGGCTAACCCGGCTCCGCCCTGACTATCCCCTTGGCCGGAGGACGGACTCTGTTCAGGAGCAGCTTCGGTGCGATCCCGCACCAGGTTGGGGTCCATGGCTCCGCGATAGTTCCAGTTGTCCATCGGACGGTACGTGTCGGAGAGATCCTCAGAGGCCTTCGGTGCGGGGATCGACCGCTCAGGAGCCTCCGCCTCGTGAGAGCTGGGAATCGCCTCGCGACGAATGGCCAATAACTCATCCATCGAGAGATAGAGGCGGTCGGCCAATCGCACGGCCTCCTCCGCAGTGGCCAGCGGATGGAAGATGGTTTGACAGAGACTCCAGAGATGAGTGATCTCACGCGTGAGCGCATCAGGAAGCGGCAGGGAACCGGGGTCGTCGACCGTGGAGAGGAGCAGGAGCTGATCGACGACCAATTCGCGCACCGTCATGCCATGCGCCAAACTTCGAACCTGCACCGCATCTTTGGCGATCACGGCTAAATCCCGGCTCAGACCCGGATATTCCCGACGCAGCAAGTATTCAACCCGGGCATCTTCAACAAGCGCCCACAAATCACGAATGAGGCCTGGCTGAGGATACCGCGCAAACACATCACCCAGGGTACGGGTTGCCGGCGAGACCTTGCGTCCATATCGCCGTGTGAGTTCCTCGCTCAAGTCTTCCAAACGGGCCACCGGCAGATCGAAGGTGCCGAACTCCAGATGTCCGGCCTCATGGGCGGCCATGACCATATAGAGGCGCACATTCTCTTCGTAGGTCGGATGCCGCCTCACGAGCGATGGGAGTCCGATACTCCGCCCGTCATCACTGACGGTGGCACGCGCCATCGGCTGCGCTGATTCAAGCGAGTCGGGCAGATCGTAGATACGCAGATCGCGGCCACAGAGGGCTTGTGCGAACAACTTGACCCTCCGGGCGATCTGCCGCAACGGCACGCCGCTCACAGCCTGTGAGAGGGCGCCCAGCGCCTTTTCAGATTCCATGCCGAAGTAGGCGCGGCCCCCCTCGACGTTGTACGCCAGCACTTCCATTCCGGAGGCAAACCAGGCCTGAAACTTCTCTTGCGCCCCTTCACTCGGACCGATCAAGGCGATTAACTCAGGGCAGCGGCGCACATAGGCCAACGTCGTCTCCGCATCGCGTTCGGCCAGCAATAACGCATATTGCAGAACCTGCCTCCGCCATGCATCGGTCGGCAGTCCACGCAGGATCGCGGGAGCTTCAGCCAACAGGGCAATACCCGTCTCCGGCGACCGCTCTGCTAGTTGCGCTCCCACGCGAATGACTTGGTGACGTGACGTCTGATCGGGAATATCCTCAAGGATGCCGGGACTTGTCCGGAAGAATTCCAGCGCTCCGAGGTAGTCCGGCTTACCGAGACTATTCTCGACAATAAGTGTCATCCCGAACTGCATCCAGGCTCGAACGGTATCGAGGGACAGCACGCGAGCGATCGCGGGAATCTGACGGATATACTCCACCGCCAAGGCAAAATCGGTCTCTGACAACTCGCAGGCCAGTTCCATCCATGTTGCCCATTCGGCCTGGGGCAGAACAGGAACCACTTCCGGTGCGACCCGAATAAATTCCACCGCCACATTGGCCTGGCGGTCGGCCAACTCCAGACCGGCAGCCAATACTACGGCTCGGTGAGGCGGATCGAGCAGGCCCAGCAGAAGAGGGCTCTCTTTGAAATATCGTAATGCCAAGGCCCCGGAATCAGCCGCGATGGCAACTCCCAGATCGAGCCACGGCAACACCTCGGCAAGCAGCCCCCGGCGCTGCAATTCCACCAGTGCCTCGATCGCACCTCTGGCCGCTTTCGGCGCCGCGTCCGTGAGTTCCTCCAGCAACAGCCACGCCCCTGCTGGCGCGTCCGGTTTGGTGGCCGAGGCGACGATCGCGTCGACCAGCGCTGTAGCGGAACCCGGCCCGAGTTGGTCGGCCAATCGCTCAATAAGTTGTGGGACGGAGTGCCCGGATGCCATTCCTGTGATCCATTTTGGGGGAAGTGGTGGATTGTAAAGGACACAATTTCGCTTGTAAACTGTGTCCTCTCAGGTGGGACCGCCTGACATCGATCAACTCTCTCACTGAACCATTGTCACGCGAGGAACGGAATGGCTGAGCCGAGCAAAGAAAGTCTCGAGAAGATGTGGAAGTATGTGAAAGGCTTCGCCGAGAAGAGCGGCACGGCGATGCACCCGAATTCTGCCGTGACCAACGCCGTGGTCTTGGGCTTGGCCGCCCACGTCGATGAGTTGGGAAAGCCGCTCTGCCCCTGCAATTTTTACCCCGACAAACAAGCCGAGGCCAAGCTACGTCGCTGGATGTGCGCCTGCGACGAAATGCAGATCTATAAATATTGTCATTGCCTGCTCTTTGTAAACGAGGAAGGGCTGCCGATTACGGAGTACCTGCCCGAAGACCACGAGGGACGTCAATGTTACGGCCTGGTTCCTGACCCGACTCCGGACAAAGGCCGTGCGCTTCGCCACAAAGCATTGCCCATGGCGCCAAAAGCGACGGATTCCCCCGCTGTTCCGGATTCCTCCTCGCAATCGTGAGCCAGGCGTCCCGACATCCGTTGGTGTGTCTTCGCAACGGCCTGTCAGTTCTCGCCCTCCTGGGCGGCTTCAGTCTTGCCGGTTGCCTTCACACGATGGAGGCTCTTGATCCGAGAGCGTTACCCATCACAACTGCCCCGGCGCAACGGTTGCACACCCATGTGTCCTTCCTCGCCAGCCCTGCGCTGGCCGGTCGCCAACCGGGCACGCCAGGCAACCGCCAGGCGGCGCAATACATCGAACAACAGTTTCGCCTTGTCGGACTGCAGCCGCTTGCCTCACTTGGCGGCTACCGGCAGACCATTTCGGATCGCATGGGCGACAACGTCATCGGGGTGATCCCGCCGATCGATCACACAGCTCACACCCGCTGGATTGTGATCGGGGCCCATTATGATCATCTGGGGTATCCCTTCTTCGGGGCTGACGATAACGCGTCCTCCATCGCCATCCTGATTGAGACCGCGAGAAATCTGACGAGACCTTCTCACTACGGGATCATGTTTGTCGGATTCAACGGTGAGGAACTCCCCTATTTCGGAACGGCCGATATGGGATCACAGTTTTTGTTTCATCACTTGCCGCCGGAAGTCGGCGCTGCGGAGAATCTTCAGGCCGCGATCATTATGGATTTGATGGGAGGGGCGCATTGGGCTCCGCTCAAGGATGCCATTTTTGCTACCGGCGCAGAGAAAAGTGCTGAGCTGTATCGACGGGTCTCTCAAACCCAGGCTTCCACCCTCACTGTCTACCGCGGAGGAATCCATCTCGTCGAAGAAATTCCTGATCATGGGCACAAGGCCTTCAGCGACTACGATGTCTTCCGCAACCATCAGATCCCCTTCCTGTTTCTCTCCGCCGCACGCTCACCCCGTTATCACACGGCAGGCGACGTCGCGAGCACGCTCAACTACGAGCGCATGGCCGCGACGGTCGAGTGGCTACGCCAGCTGCTCGCGCTCATGTCGCAGGACGAGTCCCCCTATTCTTTTGATGCGCACCGTGTCGAATTTGCCGATGAAGTGGCCTCGTTTCGCAGCATCGTGGAGCAGGCGCTGCACGAGGAGACGCGCATTCCAGGCACATCGCGCTGGTCGTTGAGAAAATTGGAGCAGGATGCTGAATGGCTGCGAGAGGTCCGCGGCTCCGCCCCGACGCCGCAACAACTGGAGCGGCTGGAACGGATCTCTATTCGTGTCCAATGCCTGATGGCCGACTATTCAGGCTGTTTCACCTTCTAAATGCCTGAACCGGCACGGCGGCTTCATCGACGCCGATACACCAATCATTACTGCCACCCGTCGGTCTCGTAGCCCTTTTCCTTCAGACAACGCTCGACGAATGCCGCATACTCCGGTTGCGGGTGTAAGGGCTTATAGGTCCCAGCAAACGCTCCTAAGACCCCCCCGACTGCGCCGCCTGCTGCCGCGCCGATGGCGATACCGGCAGGCCCGCCGACCAACCCCGCCGAAGCTCCCACCGCCGCCCCGCCGATGACACCTAGCGCGGCACCGGCGCCGGCATTGCCGCTGCGATTCGTTCCATGCTGCAATCCCGCCCGCTCGGCCTTCAGCCCGCAGACCGCCGCGTCATCCTGCGCTTGCTGCTGGCCATGGAGTTGCAAATACGTGGTGGACTTAAACGTGGGTTCAGGCCCGGCACAACCCGTCATCACCGCAACGATGAGAACCATTGAGCATCGAGACATCGTTGATCCGATTCTTTTCAGAAGAGACGACCGTTGCCACCCCCCGACACCCGACTCACCATGCATAACATCCTCGCATCGATAGTGCCTCGTGCATTCATTGGTGCGATCCAGCCGCGGCTTACTCAAGTTGAAGTTGCGCGCGCACCTGTTCGGCAGAACGCCCCCTTACCAAAATACGCTTCTGGCGACTGCTCGCCCCGCCGAGGATCTCCACGGCGCTCGGCGGCACGCCGCAGGTGCGCGCAAGGAACCGGCATAACTCCTCGTTCGCTGCGCCATCAGACGGCGGTGCAGCCACCCGAATTTTGATTGCACGGCCGTGAAGCCCTGCGCATTGAGTCCGGGAGGCTTTCGGCTGGACGTGAACGGAAATGACGGCGCCCTCGGGTGTGGTGCGAACGACCTGCTCTGCTGCCGCGGGCCGGGACTCCCGCCCGAAATCGTGGTTGGTCACAACATTGTGGGAAGCGCCAGGACGGTGAGGCGCGAATACGAACGGCTAGAAAATCGCTTTCACGACCTCGATGATGCTGCGCAACATGTCCGGGTCATCGGTAATCGGCCTGGCGATCGCGACATCGCAGGCACGATCTGCAGGCACGCCCTGCTTGATCAACATGGCCGCATAGATCAGCAATCTAGTACTGACGCCTTCTTCAAGCCCATGATTCTTGAGGTTGCGGACCTTCTCCGCAATTTTGACTAGACGCTGAGCGATCTCGGGACTGACACCGGCCTCATGCGCCACGACCCGGCTCTCGATCTCCGGCAGCGGATACTCGAATTCGATGGCCATAAACCGCTGCTTGGTGCTTTGCTTCAGATCTTTCAGAATGCTTTGATAACCGGGATTGTAGGAGATCACCAACATGAACTCATCCACTGCCTCGATGACCTGCCCTTTTTTTTCAATCGGCAGAAGCCGCCGATCATCGCTCAAGGGGTGGATAATGACCGTGGTATCTTTACGGGCCTCGACGATTTCGTCCAAATAGACGATGGCTCCCTGCTTCACGCCAAGGGTCAGCGGACCATCCATCCATACCGTTTCCTGCCCCTTCAGGAGATAGCGGCCGACAAGATCGGATGCGGTCAAATCCTCATGGCAAGCCACGGTAATGAGCGGACGGCCCAGGCGATAGGCCATGTGCTGGACGAACCGGGTTTTCCCGCAGCCCGTGGGCCCCTTGAGCATCACCGGCATACGGCTCTGCGCCGCAATGGTAAACAGCCCGACCTCACCGCGCACATCAGCATAAAACGGTTCACGCGCGATCCGGTACTGGTCGATGTCTTGTGCCTGCCCTTTTGGAGCCGTCGCTCCTCGCCCCTCGCTCATTCCGCCACTCCTACCTGAAATTGAATATTTTGCATGGTGCGCCACGATAAACGGAAACCGGCAGGAAGTTCAAGCGACCGAGCGTGAGGGCCGGATGAATCGCACCACTCAGCCGACCTTCGACCCATCCAGCACTTCACGAACTTTTTGCGCCAGGGTGGTGGGTGTGAAGGGCTTTTGCAGAAAGGAGTGCTCGGTGTCGATCCCGCCTTTGGAGAAGGCCGGATGGTCCGGGTAGCCTGACATATAGAGCACTTTGACTTCCGGCCGGACCGTCGCGAGTTTTTCGGCCACTTCCGGACCGCTCATTTGCGGCATCACGACATCCGTGAGGAGCAAATGGATCGGACCGGCATGTTTGGCGCCGGTCAGTAACGCTTCAATGCCATGTCGCGCTTCCAACACCGTATAACCGTGGAGACGCAGCGTCTCATTGACCAGGCGTCGCACACCCGGTTCATCTTCCACCAACAGCACCGTCTCGCGCCCTCTTACCGAATCACCGCCAACGGCGACCGATTCGGTTTCCTCATTGACCGCCTCAACGCGCGGGAAGAAAATTTTAAACGTGGCCCCGCGACCCGGCTTACTCTCCACCTCGATACACCCGCCGCTCTGTTTGACGATCCCATAGACGGTAGACAATCCGAGCCCCGTCCCCTTGCCTTTTTCCTTGGTGGTAAAAAATGGCTCAAAGACGTGAGACTGCGTGTCTTCGTCCATCCCGTGGCCGGTATCGCGGACAATCAGCGCGATGTACGAACCAGGCTCCGCGCCCATCGGCGGACGATTCCTGCGCTGGCCAAACTGCACGTTGGCCGTCTCGACGGTCAACCGGCCGCCATCGGGCATGGCATCGCGGGCATTCACGGCCAGATTCATGATGACCTGCTCAACCTGCCCCGGATCTGCCTTCAATTGCCCCAACCCCGGATCCAGAACGGTACAGAGCTCGACGATGTCTTCGCCTAATAAGCGCCGGAGCATGCCTTCCATATTGTGGATCACTGAATTCAGATCCAGCACCTTCGGGGCGATGAATTGCCGGCGACTGAAGGCCAACAATTGCCCGGTCAGGCCGGATGCGCGATCGGCCGCTTTTTTGACCTCTTCCAGTTCTTTCCGGAAGCCGTCGGTCGGTGACAGGCGGCTCAGCACCAGTTCGCTATATCCTCGGATCACCGTCAGCATGTTATTGAAATCGTGCGCCACACCGCCGGCCAGTCGTCCGACGGCTTCCATTTTTTGCGACTGCTGGAGTTGCGCTTCCGTGCGTCGCAGCGCATCCTCTGCGCGGGCTCGTTCACCGAACTGTCCGATCTTGAGACCGACATCGGCCACCATCTTCAGCAGTTGTTCGTCCGGCTGTTTGATCTCGCGCCGGAAGAGCTCGATGACGCCCTCGACCTCTGTCCCGACTCGAACCGGGAAACCAAAGGCCCCATGCAGCCCCACGCGAGAAGCTGCGCCGCCTCGAGGGAAATTCGCTTCCTGCACGACGTCCTTGATCCAGGTCGGTTCTCCCGCCTGCCAGATCCGCCCCGGAAGCCCCTTGCCGATCCCGAAGGTGTGCCGCCAGGTATCGACCACAAATTCTTCGGCATTCAATCCTGGTGACTGCCACACATCGAGACAACGCAGCACGCTGCCCTGCCGGTCGAGTCGCCAGAAGATACCCAATTCCCATTCCAGGCTTTCGCAGATGGCCTGCAGGATTTTGGGACCGGCTTCTTCCAGGGTCCGCGATTCCGCCAACACGCGCGTGACGGCGTACTGCGATGCCAGCTGACGTTCAGTTCGTTTGCGCGCGGTAATATCGCGAATGAAGGCGCTGAAAATGTAGGCGTCGCCGAGTCTAGCCGGGGAGATGGTAATTTCCACCGGGAATTCATGCCCGTCACGATGGCTGCCCATCATCTCGATACGCCGGTTGAGAAGAGCGCCTTGCCCCGTGTCGAGGAAATGCCGCAGCCCGCGCTCATGCCCCTCCCGGTCTCGAACGGGAACCACCGTTTCCGACACGCGCCGGCCCAACGCTTCCTCGCGTTCCCACCCGAAAATATTGACGGCCTGCGCATTCCAGTCCGTAATGATGCCGCCGGCATCCATGGAAATGACGGCGTCCAAGGCCGTATCGACGATGACCCGGTTGCGTTCCTGGCTTTGCAAGAGCGCTGCTTCTGCCGCGCGGGCCCACTCGCTCTCCTGCTGCGCTTGCCGATGCTGCTCGCGCAATCGTCCGGTGGCCCACAACAACAATCCCACCATCGGAAGCCACACCACCACGCCGGCAATGCCGAGTTTCCACATCATCGCCCGGATCGGCAACAGAATGACGTCGCGATCCATGCGCAGCAGAATCGTCCACTGCAAGCCGGAGTAGTCGCTGTATCCATTGGTTTGGGAATACCCTGTCACGACGGGAACGTGGCGGCGGGCATGTGTCTCTTCCACGTACCCTGCCTTGCCTGAGCTGCTCCGCACCACCGAGGGTAGATTGAGCTCGCGCAGATTGACCCGGTCGAGGCTGGAGGAGGAGGAATCGACAAACACCAGCCCGCCCTTGGTCAGAAATTGATATTCGAAGGGCCCGGCGGCGCCGTCGGTCTGCTGAATTTCGCGCACCGTTTCAATGAGAACATCTTCCAGCATCGGCAATCCGATGCGGGTCGTGACGGCACCGAGAAACTGTCCGCTGACGCTGAGAATGGGTGCGGTAAAGGCGACCGACTCGATCTTGTGATTCGACTCATGGATTTCGACTTCATCGACCTGCACCGTGCCGGTCTGCCGCACCCGGTCGAACCATCCGCTGCGGCTGTAGTCCTGGCCGATAGTGGAGGAATCCGTTGCCGCAATCATCCGTCCATGAGAATCCGTCACTCCCAGCCAGAGATAGACCGGCGCGTAGGTCTCTTTCATCCACTGCAGATATTCATTGATATATTTTTTGTCGGCAGACCGGTCGGTGAACGCGCGAGCCATCATGCGCACATCTGCATGGCGTTCGAAGAGCAACCGATCGAGCTTGTCGGCAATCTCGGCCGAGGCGAGTGTGAGGTTTTCTCCGGTCGCCTCGACCATCCGCACCTCGATCGAGCGCAACATGACCACGCCGATCACCAGCGCCACAATCGTCATGCCCACGATCAAGACAGGAAGCCAGGGATAAGATCGGCGGGGGAAACCAGGCAGGGGCGAGGCGGTCATCGTCGGCACTCCGTCACAACATAATTCGGCAGCAATCGCGCAGGATGATACCACTGCTTGGCTTTCGCCAGACTCGGAAGACCGGAATCATCCATCGTGTTGATCCAACATGCACCTTTGGCGAGCGCTTGGCGACAGAATTCACGAAACACGAACGCGCCAGCCCCCACCATATCCCGATCAGCGACTTCCAGCAAGATGCAGAACACGGATCGGTTGAGCCATAAGCCCAGCGTGTAGGCCCGAATGCGCCCCGCCACTCGCAACACGACACCGGTCAGTCCTAACTCAGTTGCGGCGCACAACGCCGTCTCATGGGCGCCGGCCGCATCGTCCAGCAAGGCATTGGCCCACTCATGCGCTCCGGACCGCAGCTTCTGTTCTTTCCACTCACGAAACAGACTTAGACAAGCCGTCTGATCGCGAACATCGTAGGGTTCAAGCACCCCGCCCTGTTCGCGCATGAAACGATTGCAGGCTGCGCGAGGTGATCGATAGGCTTCCCCTGCCAGGTCGACGAGATCGGCGGCGGCATACAAATAATCCGGTTCTTTTTGAGTGACCTCATACCCCAACGCGCGCAATGCTGGAACGCAGGCTTCCGGAACATTGTCCATCCTGCTGACCGGAGAATCGCCATTCCACTCCCGCATGACGCGAAAGGCTGCGGCGGTCGGTTTATCGATGGGCCCTTTCCCCAAGGGGGGCAAAGTCAGGAATATCCCGTCGGGCGATTCGGCGAACAGGCACAGATGCCCTTCTACGTCGGCCCACGTATAGGTCAACCGATGTCGCCAGATGTAATGGTAGGCGAATGACGCTGCAGCAAGCGGGGTCTCTTGAAAACCAGCGGTGGCGGCCAGCGCGGCCTCCAAGCGCCCTCGGTCCTGAAGCGTGAAGGGCTGCCTACTTATCTGCATCCTCCCCTGCTGGACACATTCCGTCACCCTTGCCAATGTCCGCACGGGAATGACATCGTCCTGAAACCGCCCGATGAGCCTGGGATACCGCGCGAGCGTGGCCACCCGCTCATCCTGTTCAATCCACTGCGCCACGGCGTCTGCGGCCTGATCAACCAGGGACGATGAAGCCTCGCGCATATAGGGACACTTCGTATCCCACCCGAGCACAACATGGGCGTGCTCGGCATCCCACATCAGTGCAAATGGATACAGGCGACAATCCAGCGGGCGGACCTCATAGATGCGACAGTGCGACGTCGCGCTATCAAACCCCGGGCAGACATAGCCGTCGCCAGCGGGGTTAGGCACCAAGTCAATCTGCGCACCCCCGGTCGTCGGAAAGAGTTCCGGTGCCAGACCGGCGGTCACCGCGGACTGAATCTCATCGGCGGTAAAAAACGGGCGCAAGAAGCTGTCGCGCTCGGGAAACCGGCAACACACATCACACTGAAGACAAGACGTGCTCGGCACGATCTGCAGGAGAGGCTGCCCTACTGGCCGTGCGGGATTCGGCGGGGAGATTGGAACGAGTGGACTCGTCATGAGCTGGCGCGCATTGTAGCACTAACCTGCCCGTCGTCCTACTATTCGGCATCGTTGCCGTCGCAAGCCCCTCTGTGCCGGCCGGAGAGAAAATGCCGGAGAGCCGCCCAGGCGCCTCGCCGACTTGTACCCGTGCAAGAGCCCATGGTACGATTTGCTCCACCTCGAATCCGACCGCGACTGCGAAGCATGCGACTGCGCTGCGAGCATCGAGGATATTGCATTGGCACTGGTACAACATTCACGTGAGCCGTTGAACTCCGACGAAGCCCGCCGACGATGTCTCGCAATCCGTGATGCGCTCGTTCACGCCGGAGTCTATGGCTCGGCCGAAACGGAACAGGGCACAGCCACGGCCGATTCCGGAGTCTCGCCGGTACGCTTCCGCCTTTCCCCGGTACCCTTTCCACTTTCGTCGTCTGAAGTCATATTTTTTCAGCAGTTAGGACAAGACCTCCTGGCCTTTTACCGGGCCTTGAACCGTCTCTATCACGAGAGTGCGCGCGGAACTCAGCCGGGATGGGTTGCGGCCTATCTCGATCAGGGTAAACCGGAATCCCTCATTACCTTCAGCCGGATGAACCGGTTTCGAAACCTGATACCCGGCATCATTCGACCGGATGTGATCCCGACTGCCGACGGCATGGTCATCACGGAACTCGACTCCGTTCCCGGCGGGATCGGCCTCACGGCGTGTATGACACGGGCCTATGATGATCAGCTCGGGCTCGCCCCCTTGTCCGCTGCTGCACCCTCCGATCGATCTCCGCTGATTGCCGGTCGCGACGGCATGTTGCAGGGGTTCGCTGCGATGCTGCGCGCTCAGCAGGGCAACCAGGAAGGCTGTCTCGCGATTGTCGTCTCCGACGAGGCGAAAGAGTACCGCCCGGAGATGGAATGGATGGCCCAGCGCCTGCGCGAGATCGGGGTCCAGGCATGGTGTGTCGAACCCCGGGCGATTCGTTGTACCGATGAAGGGCTCTTTCTCCAGGATGAGCACGGCCCTCGCTCGATCGGCCTACTCTACCGTTTTTTTGAACTCTTCGACTTGAAGAACATCCCGAAAGCCGAGCTCATGATGTATGCTGCCAAGAAAGGGCATGTGGCCGTCACGCCGCCATACAAACCGGCCTTGGAAGAAAAGCTGGCCTTCGGGCTGTTTCATCATCCCGAGCTTGAGCCATTTTGGGAGCAGGCCTTGACCGCCGACACGAGAACGCATTTGGGACAATTACTGCCCCGGACCTGGATCCTCGACCCGCAACCGGTGCCGCCGACCGCCGTCATTCCGCATCTTCTCCTCAGCGGGCGGGCCGTATCGGATTTTCGCCGGCTGGCCCAGACGACTCAAAAGGAACGGCAGCTGGTGGTCAAACCTTCCGGGTTCTCCGAATTGGCCTGGGGGAGCAGAGGCGTCTCCATCGGGCATGACCTGCCGCAGGTTGAATGGGCCGCCGCCCTGGAGCACGCGCTGCACTCCTTCCCGACGACCCCGTATGTGCTGCAGGAATTCCATAAGGGCCGCTTGTTCGAAGCCGCCTATTGGGATGAACAGCGTGACACGGTGGTGCCAATGTCGGGGCGGGTTCGTCTCTCGCCCTATTATTTTCTCACCGGCGACAAGGCTGAACTGGGGGGAATCCTTGCCACGCTCTGTCCTGCCAATAAGAAAATCATTCATGGCATGGTCGACGCAATCATGGCGCCGTGTGCCATCGCGCCGAGCGTCGCTGGCTAAGGTGGGATGATGACGGGAATGCACTCTGTTCAGTCTACGGCGACTCACTCTTTTCCTCTATAGGTACTCATGGCCCTGACTTTGTATCATGTCCGATGGTGTCCCGATTGCGCGGTCGTTCGGGATCGCCTCAGTGAACTACACCTGTCCTACGAAGACGTCATCGTGCCGGACTTCCGGCCGATGCGCACACAAGTCTACGAGGTTTCAGGCCAATACTATGTCCCCGTTTTGAAAGACGGAGACACGGTGCTCACAGAAACCCACGACATTCTGGCCCACCTGCAGACACATTACGAGAAGGCGCAACCGTGAAGAGGTCGCTGACGCCCGCAGTGCGACCGTTGAAGATCACGGATCAGACGAGATGCCAGGAACAGGCGCCGGCCAGTACGGCCTGCCCGGCTCGCATGGCATCAGCGAAAGGATAGACACGTGGAGGATTGGAAACGCATCCTGGCGCAGAGCGTGGTGAAGCCGAAAGACTTGGCCGAGCGACTCGGTGTCGACGCCAAAGAAATCGAAGATATCGTGGGGGACTACCCCATGCGCATTACGCCGACCGTGCTGGCCACTATCAAGGAGAAAGGCGACGCCATCTGGAAGCAGGTCGTGCCCGATCGCGCAGAAATGGCCGACGCCGACGCGGAGGATGACCCGCTCGAGGAAGACCTGATGAGCCCCGTG
>DAONAB010000053.1:0-10812 GCA_035400805.1 Nitrospira sp.
AAGGATGTGCTCACGCAGGTGGCGCCCAGCCAGCGGCCGAAGAGTGTTCGTATTGCGCTCCATTCGAATCCATCGGAGAAGGCTCCGCACATTGTGGCGGTGCCGCTGGTGAAGCTCGCGGCGGATATGATGCCGATCCGGCTCGACCCGAAAAATCCCGACAGTCCGGTTATGTTTGAAATGGATCTGCAGAGCTCAGCCAGCCGTGCGTCGACTCAGGGCGGGCAATAGGCGCTGAGCAGTAGAGAGGGAGGCGGCGAATGCTGAGCCGCCTCCCGGCAATGCGATCTTCGGTGCTGCCTCGTATCGGGCGGGCGCTCGATCCCAGATACGCGTCCCTCTTACTCCTTGACCGTCACCGTGACGCTGTCTGTCGCCGTTCCCGCGTCTTTGTGATCATGATCGGCGATTTTGACCGTAATGGTATGGTCCCCTTTGGGCACGTGCGTGAAGGTGCCCTTGAATCCCTTCTGATAGGCGCCGTCCAGGTACACGTGGGCATGGTTGCCTGCGGGCGCATTCAAGATCTCATATTTGATTTCGAAGGTCTCCGGCACCGCCTCGCCGTTGCGCGGGGAGAGAATGTTGATGGTGGTCACGTTTTCAGCGGCGCACCAGGAACTCATAGCCAGTGTTGCGCCAAGGGCCACACTGCAGACGGATAGAATCACACGTGTCATAACACCTCCGGGAAAAGTGATTACGAATGAAGATCGCCGAATTGTCGTTGTCGCGGATCAGGACTGGCCTGCTGCCGGCTTCGTTGCCGCAACGTCTGCTGCCAACTGAAGGAAAGCAGGGGACAGAAGCTCAAATGTTCAGCGGCGCTCAGATTGTCCTGCTCGTGATGCATGATGCGATTGGCGGTGGTGACGGTCCATTCAGGGTAGGGGCGCTCCAGTAGACGCAGTGGCCTATTTGATTCGACCACTCCTTCTTGGAGCACCCGAAAATACCACCCCGTGAATCCGGTCTGCTGAACCTGTACCGCCAGATCCTTGATCTGCCAGCGCCGGGCCAGTTTCCAGCAGGGCTGGCGTGGTTGAGAAATCTGGACGATCGCAGACCCCACTGAAAAAACGTCTCCAATGCAGACGTCGGCTTCCGTCAGTCCTTCGAGGGTAAAGTTTTCACCGAACTCACCGCCGATCGGCTGCTGCTGCGGCAAGATGCTGCTCCAGTGGAACCAATGCTCGGATGGATACACGCAGATGGCCTTATCGAGGCCACCATGATGGATCAGATCTGCCTGGCCATCACCCTCCAGGTTCTGCTGATGCAGGCGGACGGGGCCGCGAACGAGACGCTTGAAGATGCCGGTTGACCAGGGGTGAGCCGGTTGATCGTCGAGATGTTCAGGTGGGAGATCGTGAGGAATGCCCACCTGGATGGATCGGACCAAGCCGGTCATGTGCTGCACCTGTGTCTCGTCGGATCTCATAAGCGCTGCCGCGCGGACAACCGGCGTCACCCTAGTGCCCGGCCGGTCGAGCCGTCAAAGTGTTTGTTCTGATTAGATCAATCACTTCTAGTTATGATAAGACGGAGCATGGAATTTCGCCATCTTCGCTATTTTCTCGCGGTGGCCGACGCGCTACATTTTACGAAAGCGGCCGAGGGCCTTCCGGTCTCTCAGCCGGCCTTGTCCGCCCAGATCAAACAGTTGGAGCAGGAAGTCGGCGTGCCGCTTTTTGATCGTGCGGGACGATCGGTCCAATTGACGCGGGCCGGATCGATTTTTCGGGAACATGCCCGGCGAGCCTTGCGAGAAATGGAACTCGCGCAAGTGGCCATTGCGGAAGAGGAGGGGCTGCAGCGAGGCACCCTCACCGTCGGTGTGGTGCAAACCGTCAATGCCTACCTGGTCCCTGATATTGTCGGCCGGTTCTCGACCCTGCATCCGCAGGTGTCGCTCAAACTTGATGAGCTGTCCGGGCCGGATATCGAAGCCGGGGTGAAAAGCGGAGTGTTGGAAGTGGGCATCGGGTTCGTTCCTGCGGAATCGGACCGTATCGAAACCCAGTCCCTCTTTGAGGAAGATTTTGTGTTGATCGCCTCGCCGCGGCATCATTTTGCGACCCGCCGTCACTTGCCGCTGGCCTCCCTGGCTGACGAGCCGCTGGTCCTCCTGCCGGACATCTTTTGTACGCGCCGGTTGTTGAACGCCAGTTTCGCGCAGGCTGGCATTCTGCCCAAGGTCACGGTTGAAATGAATTCGATCGAAGGCATTCTCGCGACGGTCAGGACCAGCAAATTGGCGACCGTGCTTCCCCGACTGTCTCTGGGATTAGAGGGACATGACGGACTTCGGGGCATTCCCCTTAAAAATCCCACACCTCGCCGCGGCCTCGGGCTGTTATGGAAACGGGGCGGTTACCGAAGCGGGGCGGCGCGGGCCTTGGCCGATCAGGTCCGCATCGTCGTCAACAAGCGCTGGAAACGAAAACCAGGCGGGTGACCTCGAAGAGCGGCTTTGGCCTGACAAGGAGTCCTGCTCCAGTGCCGGTCGCGGTCAATTTTATACGAAGCGGGTCACTTCTCCCTGTCTCCCCGCGACTAGAATGATAGGGGGGCCATGCCTGCGGTTCTGAGGGCGGATGGGGTATGATGCAGGAGTTCAAGCTATGGCAGCGATGAGGTCTCCGCCTCACGTGCGGCCAGCACTCGTGGCAGGTTAGGTTAGACGGGCTCCATGCCCAGTTGCAGCAGCGCTGGCGCATGACTCGCGAACATGTCCGGCAGGTTCAAGATGCCGGGGGACGGAAGGAAGAGCGGTGATGGCTGAGTCGGTAAGATTTTCCACTCTCTTGAAACGATGGATGATCGGGCTCTCCGCGGCCTGCCTGCTGGCCGTGGGAACCTATGTGCTGATGACCCGATCCGGCGAAGCGCAACCCAACCGCGCGGAGAAGCGCCCACCGATGGCCGCGCGCAACACGCCGGTCGTGGCAGCCGTGGCGAAAAGCGGGGACATCAATATTTATTTGAACGGGTTAGGGTCCGTCATTCCGATGAATACGGTGACGGTGAAAAGTCGCGTAGACGGCCAGCTGATGCGCGTGCTCTTCAAGGAAGGGCAGCTGGTGCACAATGGCGAGCTGCTGGCGCAAATCGATCCCCGGCCCTTTGAAGTACAGCTGATACAGGCCCAGGGACAAATGGCGCGCGATCAGGCGCAGTTGAAAAATGCGCAATTGGATTTCGAGCGCTATCGCGATCTGTACACGCAAAACTTCATTCCCAAACAGCAGCTCGATACCCAGGAAGCCCTGGTGCGCCAGTACGAGGGCATCGTCAAGGCCGATCAAGGGCAGATCGACAATGCCAAGTTGCAACTGACCTATTCGAGCATTACCGCGCCGATCGACGGGCGAGTCGGATTGCGACTCGTGGATGCGGGCAATATCGTCCATGCGAATGATCCCAACGGCTTACTGGTGATTACGCAATTGCAGCCGATCACCGTCGTGTTTGCGCTGGCGGAAGATCATCTGCCCGCCGTATTCGAACGGCTCAAAGCCGGGAAACCATTGGTCGTCGAAGCCTTCGATCGCGAACAGAAACGCAAATTGGCGACGGGGACGCTGCTCACGGTCGACAATCAAATCGATCCGACCACCGGCACCGTCCGCCTGAAAGCGGTGTTTCCGAACGACGACAGTGCGCTGTTCCCCAATCAGTTTGTGAACGCCCGCTTGCTGCTCGACATCAAGCACGATGCGATTGTGGTGCCGTCCGCCGCGATTCAACGCGGGCCCAAGGGAACATTTGTCTATGTCGTGAATGAGGCGGAACAGACGGTCAGCGTGCGTGCCGTGACGGTGGGCGTGTCGCAGGGCGAAGACGCCTCGATCGACACCGGCCTGGCGGCAGGTGAAACTGTGGTGGTGGACGGCACGGAAAAGTTGCGCGAAGGCAGCAAGGTGGAGATGCGGCCGGTGGGCGGAGCGGTTCCGACTGGCCAGGAAAGTCCGCCGGCCGGAGGAGAACGGAAAAAACAGGGGAAACGCACGTGAACCCCTCGCGTCTGTTCATCGTGCGACCGGTGGCCACGGTCCTGACGATGATCGCGATTGTGCTGGCCGGGGCGCTGGCGTATCGCCACCTGCCTGTGTCCGCGCTTCCCCAGGTCGACTATCCCACCATTCAAGTGTTGACGTTTTACCCCGGCGCCGGGCCGGACGTGATGACGTCTTCCATCACGGCTCCCCTGGAACGGCAGTTCGGGCAAATGCCCGGGCTCAACCAGATGACCTCGACGAGTTCCGGGGGCAGTTCCGTCGTCACCCTCCAATTCAGTCTCGATATCGCTCTCGACGTGGCGGAGCAGGAGGTGCAGGCGGCCATGAATTCGGCGGCCACGTTCCTGCCTCGCGATCTTCCCGCGCCGCCGGTCTATAGTAAGGTCAACCCCGCAGACGCGCCGATCCTCACCCTGGCCTTGACCTCGGCCACATTGCCCCTGTCGCAAGTACGGGATTTGGCCGAAACCCGCTTCGCACAGAAGATCTCGCAATTGTCCGGCGTTGGCCTCGTGAGCATCAGCGGAGGACAACGTCCGGCGGTGCGCATCCAGGCGAATCCTCGCGCGCTGGCCGCCTACGGGTTGACGCTGGAGGATCTTCGCGTCGTGGTGGCGTCCGCCAATGTGAATCAGGCCAAAGGCGGTTTCGACGGGCCTCGCCGCGCCTCGATCATCAACGCCACGGACCAGTTATTCGCCGGCAAGGACTACAAGGCCTTGATCGTGGCCTATCGCAATGGCGCGCCGGTCCGACTGTCGGAAGTCGCCGAGGTGATCGACGACGTCGAGAACACCAAACAGGCCGCCTGGATGAACGAGACGCCGGCGGTGATCGTCAACATCCAGCGCCAACCGGGGACGAATGTCATTGAGGTGGTCGACCGAGTTAAGAAACTGCTGCCGCAACTGCAGGGCACCTTGCCGTCTTCCGTGCAGGTCTCGGTGCTGACGGACCGCACGACCTCCATTCGCGCCACCGTGCGTGATGTGCAATTCGAATTGGTGCTGGCGGTGGCCCTGGTGATCCTGGTGATTTTTTTGTTTCTCCGGACCTTGCCGGCCACCGTGATTCCGGCAGTGGCCGTGCCGCTGTCTCTGATCGGTACCTTCGGCGTCATGTATCTCATGGAGTTCAGCCTGAACAATCTGACGTTGATGGCGCTGACGATTTCCACCGGCTTCGTGGTGGACGATGCCATCGTCATGATCGAGAACATCGCGCGGTATATCGAACGGGGAGAGTCGCCCTTCCAGGCTGCCCTCAAGGGATCGAAGCAAATTGCCTTCACCATTTTGTCGTTAACCGTGTCTTTGATCGCGGTACTGATTCCTCTGTTGTTCATGGGCGATGTGGTCGGGCGCTTGTTCCGGGAATTTGCCGTGACGCTGAGTATCACCATCCTCATTTCGGCGGTTGTGTCGCTCACCCTGACTCCGATGATGTGCGCCAGGCTGTTGCGCGAGCGGCGGGAGGAGCAGCCGGGGCCGTTATCGCGGGCCTCGCAGCGGATGTTGGATCGCATCATTGCGGGATACGGGAGAAGTCTCCGGTGGGTGCTGCGGCGTCAACAGGCGACGCTGGTCGTGACGGCCGCCACACTGCTCGTGACCGTCGCCCTGTTTGTGCTGATTCCCAAAGGATTCTTCCCGCTCCAGGACACCGGCGTCATTCTCGGTATTACAGAGGGCCCGCAAACGGTGTCGTTCGGCACGATGGCGGAACGGCAGCAGGCCCTGGCTCGCGTCATCCTCGAGGAGCCGGCCGTCGAAAGCCTCACCTCATTTATCGGTGTGGACGGCACGAATACGACGCTCAACAGCGGGCGTATCTATATCAATCTGAAGCCGCTGGGCGAACGGCTGGGCGGTGCTGGCGACATCATCAGACGACTCGAATCACGCGTGGCCGAAGTGGACGGCATCACCTTGCACATGCAACCGGTGCAAGACCTGACAGTGGAAGATCGGGTAAGCCGGACGCAATTTCAATATACGCTGGAAGATGCTGACCCGGAGGAGTTGAATCGCTGGGCGCCGAAACTGCTGGACAGTTTGCAGCTGCGGCCTGAATTGCGCGATGTCAGTAGCGATCAGCTGAACCAGGGATTGGCTTCCCTCGTGGAGATCGACCGCAATACTGCTTCGCGCATGGGCATTACGCCGCAACTCATTACGGATACCCTGTACGATGCCTTCGGCCAGCGGCAGGTGTCGACGATGTTTACGCAGTTGAATCAGTATCGCGTCATTCTGGAGGTGATGCCGGAATTTCAGAAAGGGCCGGACGCGCTGCAAGCGCTGGAGGTACGTGGAACAGGCGGGTCGGTGCCGTTGAACGTCTTCACCCGGGTGACGGATACCACGGTCCCGCTCGTCATCAGCCGGCAGGGGCAGTTCCCCGCGGTGACAATTTCGTTCAACCTCGCGCCTGACGGTTCGCTCGGCGCGGCGGTAGAGGCGATTCGACACGTCACGCAGGAATTAGGCCTTCCTGCCAGCATCCGCGGAAGTTTTCAAGGCGCGGCGCAGGCCTTTCAAAATTCTCTGGAACATGAACCGCTGCTGATCCTGGCCGCCCTGATCACGGTGTACATCGTGCTCGGCATTTTGTACGAGAGCTACATCCACCCGCTCACGATTCTTTCGACTCTGCCGTCCGCCGGTGTAGGCGCGCTGCTGGCCCTCATGTTGTGTCGGATGGAATTCAGCATCATCGCGCTGATCGGCATTATTCTGCTCATCGGGATCGTGAAGAAGAATGCCATCATGATGATCGATTTCGCCCTGGACGCCGAACGCACCGAGGGGAAGGTGCCGGAGCAGGCCATTTATGAAGCCGGGCTTCTGCGGTTTCGTCCGATCATGATGACGACCATGGCGGCCCTCTTTGGCGCTCTGCCGTTGGCGATGGGGGCCGGGGTCGGCTCGGAACTGCGCCGTCCGCTGGGCATTGCGATTGTCGGCGGCTTGGTCTTGAGCCAGCTGCTGACCCTCTACACCACACCGGTGGTGTACCTTGCCCTGGATCGGCTGGCGGCCCGTTTCCGCCGGAGCCCGAAGCCGGTTGTGGCGGGAGACGCTGTGCCGATAGGTCCTCCATGAATATTTCGGCCCCTTTTGTGCGGCGTCCCGTGGGGACCACCTTGCTCACGATCGGCGCGACATTGCTCGGGATCGTCGCGTTCCCGTTTTTGCCGGTGGCCTCGCTTCCGCAGGTCGAGTTTCCAACGATCAACGTATCGGCGTCTCTGCCGGGAGCCAGCCCGGAGACGATGGCCTCTTCCGTGGCCGCTCCGTTGGAGCGCCAGTTCACGCGCATAGCCGGTGTCACGGAGATGACGTCCTCCAGCACGATCGGGGGAACGAACGTCACCCTTCAGTTTGAGCTCAATCGGGATATCGATGGTGCCGCACGAGATGTGCAGGCGGCGATCAACGCCGCCCGGGCCGATCTTCCATCGAATCTGCCGACTGCGCCCAAGTACAGCAAGGTCAATCCTGCCGACGGACCCATCCTCATTTTGGCCATCACGTCTGACCTCGTCACGCGCGGACAAATGTACGATGCGGCGTCGAGCATCCTGCAGCAGAAACTGTCGCAGGTGGAAGGCGTCGGGCAGGTAGCGGTGGGTGGAGGGTCCTTGCCGGCGGTCCGGGTCGATCTCAATCCCACCGCGTTGAATAAGTATGGCATCGGGCTAGGAGAGGTGCGCCAGGTTCTGAATAGCACCAATGTGAATCGCCCGAAAGGGCAACTGACGTCCGACGATCATACCTGGGAAATCAGGACGAACGATCAACTGCACAAAGCCGATGAATATCTGCCGTTGATCGTAGCCTATCGCAACGGCCGCGCGGTGCAACTGTCCGACGTGGCGGCGGTGGAATCGTCGGTCGAAGATTTACGGACTATGGGGGTGGCGAACGGGACGCCGGCCGTGTTGGTGATCATCTACCGGCAGGCCGGAGCGAACATCATTGAGACGGTCGACCGTCTCCGCGCACGCCTGCCTCAACTCGAGGCGTCCCTGCCGGGCAGTATGTCCTTGTCCATCGTGATGGATCGTACGCCGGTCATTCGCGCATCGTTGCATGATGTCGAACGGACGCTCGCTATTTCCGTGGCCCTTGTGATTTTCGTGGTGTTTGCGTTCCTCCGCGACCTGCGCGCGACGTTGATTCCGGCCGTGGCCGTCCCTGTGTCGCTGGTGTCGACGTTTGGCGTCATGTATGTGCTTGGCTATAGCCTGGACAATCTCTCGCTCATGGCGCTGACGATTGCGACGGGATTCGTGGTGGACGACGCGATCGTCGTCTTGGAAAACATCACCCGGTATCGCGAGCAGGGAGTGCCGGCCATGGAGGCAGCCCTGCGAGGCGCCAAGGATATCGCCTTTACGGTCGTCTCGATGACGCTTTCACTGGTCGCGGTGTTCATCCCCATTTTTCTGATGGGCGGGATGCTCGGCCGGCTGTTTCGTGAATTTGCCGTCACGCTGTCGGTGGCCATTCTGGTGTCGCTCCTCGTGTCGCTGACAACCATTCCCATGTTGTGTGCACGTGTGCTGAAGTCGGAACCTGTGCGCGCTCATGGATGGTGGTATCGCATCAGCGAGCGAGGATTCGGCCTTATGTTGCGTGGCTATGCGAGCAGTTTGACCTGGGTGCTTCGGCATCCCAGGACTATGCTGGTGGTGACCTTAGGCACGATGGCTCTGACCGTCTATCTCTACATTCTCGTGCCGAAAGGGTTCTTTCCGCAGCAGGATACCGGGCGGTTGTTCGGAAATATTCAGGCGGCGCAGGATATCTCTTTTCAAGCGATGCGCCAGAAACTGACCGAGGTGGTAGAGATCATCAAGAGTGATCCGGCCGTAGCCAGCATTACCGGCTTCACGGGCGGCGGGGGCCATGCCGGCACGACCAATACAGGACGAATGTTTATTGCCTTGAAGCCGCTCGAAGAACGCGGCCTGAGTTCCGACGAAGTGATCGGCCGGCTGCGCCCCAAACTGGCGAAGGTGCCAGGCGCTCCCACGTACCTGCAGGCCATCCAGGATCTGCGTATCGGCGGCCGGGCCAGCAGCGCGCAGTATCAATACACGCTGCAGAGCATGGATCTCGCCGAACTCAATACGTGGGCACCGAAAGTGGACGCCAAGTTACGGACGCTTCCGGAAATTGTAGACGTGAACAGCGATCAGCAGGATCGTGGGCAGCAATCTCTGGTCGTCTTCGACCGGACGACCGCATCCCGGCTCGGGTTGAGCCCCCAGTTGATCGACGACACGTTATACGACGCCTTTGGCCAGCGGCAGGTGTCGATCATGTATACACCCCTCAATCAGTACCACGTGGTGATGGAGGTTGCGCCGCAATATTGGCAGAACCCTTCCGCGCTGCATGAAATTTACGTTCGCTCGCCGAGCGGTGCGCAGGTGCCGTTGAGTGCGGTGACGCGGTATGAGCCGGCCAATACCATCCTGTCGGTCAATCATCAGGGGCAGTTTCCCGCGGTGACCCTCTCGTTCAATATGGCTCCCGGCGTGTCGTTGGGCGAGGCTGTGGTCGCGGTTGATTCGGCGATGCGCGACATCGGCTTGCCGGCGAGTGTACGCGGGACATTCCAGGGAACGGCCAAAGCGTTTCAATCATCGGTTGAGAATCAGCCCTGGTTGATTCTGGCGGCGTTGGTCACGGTCTACATCGTGCTGGGGATTCTCTATGAGAGCTACATTCATCCGCTCACGATTCTCTCCACGCTGCCCTCCGCCGGCGTAGGCGCCTTGTTAGCCTTGCTGTTGTTTAAGGCGGAGTTGAGCATGATTGCGTTGATCGGAATCATGCTCCTGATCGGCATTGTGAAGAAAAATGCCATCATGATGATCGATTTTGCCTTGCAGAGTGAACGAATAGGGGATGGGAAAACTCCTCAGGAGGCGATCTACGAGGCCTGCTTGCTGCGGTTCCGTCCAATTATGATGACCACGGCGGCGGCTCTACTGGGCGCATTACCCTTGGCCGTAGGCATGGGCGTAGGATCGGAACTTCGGCGCCCGCTCGGCATCGCCATCGTGGGCGGCCTGCTGGTGAGTCAGGTCCTCACCCTCTACACGACGCCTGTCATGTATCTACTTCTCGACCGTCTACGACTTCGATGGGTCCGGGCTCGAGCGACATCGCCGCATCCCGCCGCATAGCGACTCGCAGGAAATAGAAGGTGTGTTCCGTTGGTACGGTGGAGATATGCACGTTGACAACCGCTCTATAGTCATGATATTGAGAATTGCTATCAAGACTGTTCGGGAGGACCTGTAGTAAGAATTGGTCGGTGACGCGAAGCGTGCGTCGAGTTCGCGTAACATTTGAATAAGGCCAGCGACCCCTGCGGTCAGAGCCCAAAGCTGTTTCACGACAGCTTTGGGCTTTTTCTTTTTGTTCCAACGGTCGTGCTTGGTGTGTCGGGGGAGGGAGGTCGGAAAATGTCAGGAATTGCACTCAGAGCGCCTATTGCGCACGTGCGAGGATCTCGCAGCGGTGGGTGGTTGATATCACTGATGCTGCATGGTGGACTTGTTGCCCTCGCGATGCAGGCTGTGATGGAGGTCAAACCTCACCGGGATCCGGAGACCTTTCGCTGGGATGTCGCGTTGCAACCAGCGCCCGCGCCGCGCTCTGCCGCTGCTGAGCCCATCCCTTCACAACAGCGAGTCTCGCAGCCGCCACCGCCAAAGCAACCAGTGTCTCGCCCGGTGTCGCAGCCTTCCCCTGCGCCGGTTCAGCAGGTC
>DAONAB010000053.1:10912-13400 GCA_035400805.1 Nitrospira sp.
TCGGCGACCGCGGTAGATCAGCCTGCCGTCGTCGCAGAAGCAGTCGTTGAGACGGCATCGCCTGTGGTGACGCCAACGGTCTCCGATAGTGAATCGGCGGATACGGTTGTGTCGCCGCCCACGGTGGTGCATCAGAGTCCAGTCGCGCATCGTGAAGTGCGGGAAATGGAAGCATCGCAGGCAGATCTGGGCTGGTTAGCGGAATCGTTGTGGTCACGGATTGAAGAGTTGAAACGATATCCCAGGCAGGCGCGTGCGCGCCGCTGGGAAGGCAAGGTGGTCCTGGAAGCGGTGATCCGCCATGACGGAACGATTCTCGAATGCTTGGTCGCCGAGAGCTCCGGCCACGGTTTGCTGGATCAGGATGCCATCTCGGTGTTGCGGAAAGCATCCCCGCTTGCCCTGAAACATCCGCTGGGGAAAGAGCACATTACGATTCTGGTGCCAATTGCCTATCGGCTTGAAAGTTAAGAACGGCTGCGTCATCACATCGCGATTAAAGGAGTGTCGTCATGAACGATGTCATACAGAACGTGCGGAGGGGATTGGTGGGCGCTGGGCTGTGCAGTGCCTGCGTGTTGTGGCTGGCTGCGGGGACAGCTCTCGCGCAGCCGAAAGGCGACAAGGCTTTTCAGGCGGTGGCGACCGATGCCAAAGGCGTCGAGACCGAAGTCCACGGCGTCATTTTCTACTGGGAAGAGAAAATCAGTGAGACCGCGTTCGTTCCGCACGAGCTCAAAGAAGTGCCGGTCAAACGCGGAACCGCGACGGTCAAGATCAAGTTCGATGTCATCAAGACGATCGATGTGAAACCGTCCGGAAACGGGACCCCGCCGGCGGTGTCGATTACGTTGAACGACGGAAAGGCCGGCGAGTTTACGTTGGCCATAGCCGGGAGTTTTAAGGGGCAATCGGATTTCGGTGAGGTCGAATTGCCGGCGGTCGACCTCAAGCGAATCGCGTTTAAATAACTGCGACAGGCAATCGGGATCGACGGCAGAAAAGGCCGTCTAGCGGAGGACTGGCATGACGAATAGCACGAAGCATGAAACTGACCAGGTGCTGACTTGCGACGATGTGCGGTGCCGGTGCGGACAGCTTGTCGCACGCTGGGCAGAACAGGGCATTGAAATTAAGTGCAAACGGTGTCGGCGTCTCGTCACCATTGGCTTCGATGCGATTGCGGGGAGGCCGCCGGCGATGCTCTCCAATTAAACCATCCGAGCCAATCATTTTGTAGAGGCCAAAGGACCGTGAGTGTCCAGAGCCCAAGACCATCAACAGGGTCTTGGGCTTTTTTGTGGGTACTGATGTCTTGTGAATATCCGTGAAGGAATAAGGAGAACACATAATCATGGCGGGACGTATCCGGGTCGTGGGCGGGGGAGCGGTGTGTCTATTGGCAATAGGACTGGTCTGTGGTGCGAGCAGCGTTGCTCAGGCTGAAGGAACAGAGGCGGGTGTTTCCAGCCAGGAGGCCCCCGCGGCCGGGTCCAGGGATGAGGGCGCAAGCGCAGTGGCCGAAGGCGGGCAATCTCCGAAGTCGAAGCCAGTGAAGATTCCCGAAGTCATGGTGAAAGATGTGCATGAAAGAAGCGAGCCCGATCAAGAATCCGTGAAGGACATCGCGGGCTCAGTCAATGTCGTCACTCGCGAGGAAATTCAACGGGCCCGGCCGAAAAATGCCGACGAAATGTTGCGGCGCGTTCCCGGAGTCAATGTGCTGGACGAATACGGCCAAGGGTTACGGCCCAATATCGGCATCCGGGGCATGGATCCCCGTCGCAGCAAAAATATCCTCCTGATGATGGACGATATTCCCATTCAGCCGGCGCTCTTTGGCGATGCCTCGACGTACTACATGGTCCCGATCGAACGCGTTGACCATATCGAGGTCATCAAGGGCGGGGCCTCCGTCCTCTATTCACCGAATACCCAGGGCGGCCTGATTAATTTCATTCGAAAGGGGATTCCCACCACGCCGACATTCTCCACCACGAATACGTTCGGCAGTTTCAATCTGTTTCAAACGGATACTCAGTACGGCGGCTATTTCGGGAATTTTGGCGCGCAGTTCGGGTACGTTCGGCGCCAATCAGACGGCTTCAGAGACCGTAGCAAATCGCAGTTGGATGATTTCACCATGCGATTCGAGGCCAATCCCGACGATCGGACCCGCATTACGACGAACATCTCCTGGTACGACGAAACGACCCAGACGCCTGGAAGCATTACCCCCAGCCAATACCGGAACGACCGCACACTGGCCGGCAAACCGAACGATGAATTCAAAGGACAGCGTGGAGCCATCGACGTGACGGCCAGTCGGGAGATCGATGCCCACAAAACGGCCAAGATCATCGTGCACGGCAATGTGTTTGAGCGGAACTGGTATATCCAGGACCAGGCCGCCAACGGCACGCTGCTGTCGAGCAGCACGAACTTTTTGCGCAAGTTCAATGTCTTCGGCGTCATGCCGCAACATCAG
>DAONAB010000054.1:0-13199 GCA_035400805.1 Nitrospira sp.
TCCATTGTTATGAAGTAGCACTTACTTGGCCATATTTAACCAGCAAAACCTGGAGAGATTTTTCCATCCCTCTCTATGGTGACTTAATCGGGCCACCTTTGGAATCCTAATAATGGATTAAGAGACTATCCTTCATGAAGGTTTTCAGCCTTTAGCATTTTGGCTCGTAAGTGGATCGTGCAACGCGCTGCAATGAAAATTCTATCGTTCGACTCGGATACAGACCGGGGAGCCAATCTAGCAATACAAAGGGGGCTATCGGTTTGACCGGTAGCCCCCTGCTCTTTCTGCAGCGTTTACAGTCACGCTTGCGCACGAGTCATTTTCGGACAACAGACCGCGCGCCGACTCCGCTCTTCAAGACGATTTCACAAATATGATCGAGCCGCTCAATGTGTTCATAGGCCGCCCATGGATCCGTTGCCACGGCACACACGCCGTGATTTGCTTGCCCCACGATGTCAAATTCCAAAGTCCCATCCCTTTTCAGCCCTAAACATTCCGCCGTCACATCGGCGAGATCACGGGACAACGCAGGCAGTGCAGCCACCGTTCTCCCGACACGCGTATAACGGGAAATCTCGGGAAACTCTGCACTCATCGCCTGCAAATCAATGCCCGCATACATGGCTGCGACGATATGCGTTGCATGAACGTGGACAACCGTGCGAGTTTTCTTCGTATCTCGTTGGAGATTCCAATGCATCCACAGTTCGCCGGAAGGCTGCTGCCCATCTCGTACGCTTGGCACCAATTGGCCGGTGGCAAGATCCTTGACCACCTCCAGCCGAACCACATGCTCGGGATGAACAATGGTCTTCCGCCATCCCGACGGTGTGATATACAAATATTTTCCATCCCGTTTCCGCATGCTGATGTTTCCGTCTCTGGTGGTGATCCAGCCCCGCTCATACACTCGCCTCATCACATCGCCGATTGCCGTCAGCATAGGTACCTCCTATGAGAAACACGGATCCAGCATCTGTTATCGGCGTTTTGTGTTCAGTCCTTGAGCAAGACAGGATGAATCAGAATTGGGAACAATTTGAGTTGGGCAGCCGGATCGACTTTTGGCTATGATAACAAGCGTATGACACTGCGCGATGAATTTACCCCCGCATGGCTGCTCAAAAACCCCCATCTGATGACGCTGATTCCTCGCTATTGGCCTCGCCTAAGATGGAAAGAAGGCCTGCCTACCAGTGAACGTCTCTTCACGACACAACCAGGCACCCAACTTCTCGGACTCTGTCATTGGCAGATTGACCCCACTATGGCACCCACCGCCGTCCTGGTTCATGGCCTTGAGGGATCAGCTGACTCGCACTATATGCGTGGGATGGCAGCGAAGGCCTTCAGTGCTGGCTTCAATGTCATCCGAATGAATCAACGCACCTGCGGCGGCACGGATCACCTGACACCGACTCTGTATAACAGCGGGCTCAGTAATGACTACCGCACCATCCTTCACGAACTACGTGAACGCAATGGCCTAAGTCGAATTTGGCTCATCGGTTACTCGATGGGGGGAAATCTCGTACTGAAGGCGGCTGGAGAACTACAGCGATCGGAAACGGCCCTTGCAGGCGTGGTGGCCGTCAGTCCCAATATTGATCCTACGCAATGCGTGGCCGCTCTGGAGGAACCTCGAAACTGGCTCTATCATGCGCACTTCCTTTCGAGCCTCAAAGCGCGAATACAACGGAAAGCCGCGCTGTTTCCAGGCCACTGGAATCTCTCACCGCTGCGCTCCATGAAAACGATTACACAGTTCGATGACACCTACACCGCGCGCGACGGAGGATATCGGGATGCTTCGGACTATTACAATCGAGCAGGCGCTCGTCACGTATTGTCCGAGATTTCAGTGCCTACGCTAATTATCACGGCCCAGGATGACCCCTTCATTCCGGCATCGATCTTTGAAACGACGGGGATCAGCCACAATCGCCATATCGCCCTGGCGATGCTACAGCACGGCGGACACTGTGGGTTTTTTCAACAACGCCGGTACGGAGAAGATCGGTTTTGGGCGGAAAACCGGATTATCGAGTGGATTTCTTCGCGGGTGTCACTTACTTGAAAAGGTCGACATCCCACACCTCGGCCAAACCCACCTGCCTCCGAGTAAGAGTGCCTAACGTGGACCAGAACCCCCAACGGGAGACAAAGCCCATTTCTTCTTTTATGGTCGCGTTTTGAGAGGCGAGTCCGACTTGCTGAACTGTTCTTCAAACCCGAGATGAGGCCTGGCCAAAAATGCTCCAGCAAGCTTTCGCCCATCGTCATAGACAGGCTGGGCCGCCTGCCATTCAGCCATGGGCGGGTTCACAGGCAGGCTCACCATAAACTTGGTGCCATGCCCCACTTCACTGAACACTTCCACGTAGCCGCCGTGCTCCTGGACAATTTGGTGGGCAATGGTCAGACCAAGCCCCGTGCCCTCACGTTCGCCGCTTTCATGCTTGGTGGTATAAAACGGATCGAATATATGATCCAGATCGTGCGGTTCGATTCCCGGCCCGCTATCCTCCACCTCGATCTGGACCCACGGCTCATTCACAGATTTGACGAGTTTTCGCGTACGGACGGAAAGGCGGCCGCCCTGTTCGCTGCCGATGGCTTCCATCGCGTTGATAAATAAGTTCAGCAGCACTTGCTTAATTTGCTGACGATCCAGCTTGACGTAGGGTAGATCCGGCGCAAGTTCCTTTTGAATGGTGATGGCTTTGCTGCTTGCCTTCACCTCGATGAAATACAAACAGGAGGACACGACATCGTTCAAGCTCTCCTGGGTCAGTTTCGGTGTCATGTACCGTGCATAGTCCAGAATCTCGTGGACCAGCCGTTCAATTCGCTCAACGTCCTCACACACCACCTGACTAAACTGCTCCATGAATTCCACATCATCCCGGCGGTCGGGAGCCAGTTGAACGAATGTTTTAATGGAGGTCAGCGGATTGCGAATCTCATGAGCAAACCCTCCGGCCATGGTTTCCAGTGACCGGAGACGGTCGGTGCGGCGCATCAACAACTGTGACCGCCGCAGATCTTCGTACAACAGAGCATTGTCGATCGCAATCGCCGCATGTTGCGCCAACGTTTTGAGCAGAGCCAATTCTTCCGTCGAATACATCCCATGATTCGCACGGCGACCTAAATTACAAAAGCCGACCAGCCGCTCTTTGCTGACCAGGGGGATACAGACTTCCGACTCCAACCCTTTCAACGTATCGAGCAATCGCAGGTAGTCGATATCAGCCTTGTCATACTCGATTTCCTCCCGGACGAGGGCCGTTTCGGTTCGTAACAGGGCTCGTGGAAATTCACTCTCCATCTTGATGGGTGGGACGATGACATCTCGCGTCACAAACCCGTAGGATGCCGTCAGGCTGTAGATCCCTTGTTCCTTATCCAGGACATACACTGACGCGGTTTTAATGTTCATCACCCGGGCCAGCGTTTGTACAATTTCCTTCGTCAGCGATTTCAGCTCAAGGATCGCCACCAGAGACTTAGAAAATTGCACCAGTGTGTCGTAGGCGTCATAGCGCTCTCGAAAGAGGGTCTGTCCGATCGCACGTTCCACGCCCTTTTGCAAATTAGCCAACCCGCTCGACACGATGACAAAGAGTCCGAAGAGCACTCCGGCCAGCAGGTAGTGGAAGGTGCCGGTGAAAATTCGAATGACCAGCAAAATTATCATGTAGGCCGGAATCAACCCGGCGAGCTTGATCGATAACATGACCTTCGGCCTGCTCGGCACGAAGGAAATATCCATCAATTCGTATCGCGCGATGGCGTAGGCGACCACGGTGACGGACAGTCCGGCCAGCAAATAGCCAACCGGATAGAATCCGATGCCATAATTCTGCAGGAAGTCGAGAGAGGCGAGGAAGCCGAGCACCAGCGCCACGAAGGTATATTTTAACTGGGCACCTAAAAGAGGCGCTGATGCCTGATGCAGCCGATACCCCTGATACAGCCGATACACCGTCAGGCCCCCGCCCCCCACCACATAGGCGACCAACCATGGGTGGAGCACTCCGGCCTTCGGATACCGGCCCCAGTAATAGACGTACTGGCCATCCACCACATAGGTCGTGAACAAGAGACTCCAGAACAGGCCGCCGAGGGCGTAGTTCCACAGAATGACCCGATCCTGCACGGCCCCTCCCGCAAGCCTCTGCGCAAAGTGATAGGTCAAGGCGGGCAAAAAGACGACTCCGGTATAAATCACTCGCACCCAGAACAGAGCTTCTTCTTCGTGGGCGGCAGAGAACAGCATGAAGCAGCCGAACAGCCAGAGACACGCGGCACCGCAGACGGCGCTAAACACCGTATTTGAGGATGAGCGAGGATTATTGCTGAGGACCCACAAGGCACAGATCAAAAAGAGGGTGCCGGCCAATAGCGGAGGAGTGGAATGCCCGGTCGCCCGATTGCTGAGCACCGCCCCGATAGACGTCGCCACCACAATAATCGCCAGCACGATGGCATAGCCAAGCCCCTTATTCAGTACCACGCTGATATTCATCAAGCGATACCGAACGATCGTGTACGCCATCAAGGCTGTATACATCGTGATCAGCACCGTGCCATAGGGCAGGAGCGGGACCCCGTACCAGAGCGGGAAATTCGTCGCGCCGCCGGCATACCCAATGACGCTGGCCGCCAGCATGTAGGCATATTGATGGCGCCGGATTCCGTGGGCGTCGCGAAGCGCGACCCCGACAAGCGACGTGGCGTAGATCACATACCAGAGGAAATAGGCGAGAAACGGATGGAAGAATGGACCTGGAACGGGCCAGAAGGCGAAGGACATCGCCGGATGCACCCCGGCTACAAACCAGGGGGTGGTATCGACAAGCAGGAAGAACCCTGCTAGCCCATACCCGACCTTCAATGCCTTGGCATGGCGAGCCGCAATATCGAGAAAGGTTACTGTGTGGTGAAAATACAGAATGGGAATGAGCGACGCGCCGGCCATGACCAGGCGCAACAGGCTCAGCGCGAGGTCTTTCGACTCCGCAAGCTGCCACCCGCAATAGAACACGCTCCAGAAGGCGATGCTCAGACAGTACAGCCCGTAGATCCGGTTGCGCGCGGCGGCAGGATCCCGGAAATAGACGAACATTCCGAGCCCTGTCGCAGCCAACGCATTAACCAGCGCGCTGAATGCGAGCACTTTCATATCAGGTACTCTGGGAGAACCGGAGTCGTGTCATCATGCAGCGACCGTGATGTGCGCCATGCCCTTCTCGGCAACGGCAATGAGGGCCTGATTTCCGAACGTGGAGTAAATCCGCGGATGAGAGACTCCCGCGGCGCGCAGCAGACTTTCTAACTCAGTCTGATAGTGGAAATGAAACGTGCCTTCGCCTTCCCGTTCCTTGATTCTACCAGAATTGTCCAGCAGGCGACGACCTTCCTCGACCTGATCCTTCGTCTGCGCCGTATCCACAAAGTTGCGATAAATGGCCGACAGATCCGCATAGGGTTTCAGATTGGAAATGACCAATCGCCCCTGCGGCGTCAGCACGCGCAAGTATTCGCGTAGGGTAAAGAGCGGGTCCCGCACATACCCCAACACGAGATTGCACACGACGCGATCGAAGGAATGATCGGGGAACGGCAGCGCAGATTCCAGATCGGCCTGGCACACGCCCATCGACATGGGCTCGTAGGCGCGCAGCCCTTCATAAAATTGCCCCTGCAGCGTCGCGCCAACCTGCTCGAAGTTCTTCATGGCCTGAGCCAAGGCAGCCGGCACGAAGTCGAGACCGATATAGTCGGGTGAACGGAAATCCCCTCGCTTGCCATATCGCTGCCGGAACGCCTGATTCAATTGCAGAAACACGCCGAAATTTCCGTTCCCGCACCCGGCATCCAAAATCCGTTCGCCCTTGTGGCAATTGCCCATCAAGCGATACAGGTGATCCATGAGGCGCCAGAAGTCGGCCACATTAGGAATCGTCTGAAAATTCTGCAAATACTCCTGCCAAAACGCCACGTGATCGGATTTCTCCATCGGCCGCCGCTTCTTGTTCCGTTCGCGCTCGAGCCGGTTCTGCATACCGATTTCACGGTGCGACGGTTCGACCATCCGTTCCTGACGCCGTGCCGGCCAGAGTTCCTGTTGGCAACAGGCGGCAATTTTCCGGTACACGGCACGAGCTTTCCGGGGACTTTCCTGTAAGCGATGTAACGCGCCCGGGACGACAAAGGAATGACGCAAATAGGGGCCGAGCGCCTCTGTGACCCGCTCAATGGAGGCGGGATCCACCCACGCGTCCTGCTCAGCGTGAAACAGGACCACCGGCGTTCGGAGACGCGCGGCATCGCGCTGCGTCGTCAGGAGGTCGGCATACTCGCCCTCCACCGCATGCGCCAACCAACGATCTGCATCGATGGTGAGGCCCATGATATTGACCACGCCCTTGTGCGCACCCGAGAGATGCTCTCCGATCAAATCCTCCTGATGCACAGCCTGCAGCGTATGACGAATATCCATGATCCCGTTAATCAACATCAGCAGGCGCACATGAGAGACCTTGCCGGCGACCTTAAGCGCCACGCGGCCGGCCAAACTTGTGGCCACGAGGCCGATCGATCGGCCCGGCCATTGCCCGGCGACATGCGCCAGCACCGTTTCGAGATCGGATTCCATGTCCTCCAGCCGGAATTGAGTGACCAGGCCATCGCTTTCCCCGACATGATTGACATTGTCGTAGCGGACCACGTGGAATCCGTTACCGGCCAGATAGTAGGCCAACGCGACATAATCACGCTTGCTCTCTCCATATCCCGGCGCCAACACCACAATCGGAGCATCAGCCGCTTGCTCGGCTCTCGGCCGGTCATGGCAGAGAACGATCCGGAGGCCGGACGGTCGGCAACATTCTGAGAACTCACTGAGCACGGCGCGGTCTCCGGCCTTGGCTCCGTCGCTTGGCCCCTGTATCTGTCCCAACAGATGTTCGATGATATCTTCCGCTTCCTTCGCGACTGGAAAAAACCGCACCCCGGCCAGCACAGCACGCCCTGCCACCGGGACGCATCCGGGGCGAGCCTCGGGTGCAACCGGTTTCGTCCACACGACTTCGCCCACCACCGAACACACTGTTGCCGACATACTGTCAGTACAGGATGCCTGGAGCGAGGTCGATTGCAGCCATCGCAATTCGAGTTCCGAACCCAACAGATCCTCTTCGGCTGACAGGTGGACACAGGCCCCATTCGTCGACAAGTCTGTCGTCATGCCGGCGCATAACGATCGGTCGCCCGTACCAGTCCGGAGACTCACTTCTGTGCTCAATCCAACCACGACCCGCTGCTGACGCCGTCGCTCTTTCCGCGGGCGCTCGGACCCTCGTGCCAGCGGCATAGGGGCCGGTGGCACGCTGACAGTCTGTAGCGAACCGGTATCGATGAGTGACTCTTCCCCTTCCTGCACGACGAGGGCGGCAGCCAAACGCATCTGTCTTGGTACAGTGCCCCCTTCATTGAGAAGCGATGCCACCACTAATTCGTCCGCAGCACTCAGCCGTACGAATTGGATGGCCAGTGTGACCGCAGTGTGGACGCGACCAGACACGTGCACATCCTCGGACGAGCGAATCCCGCATACGATACCGATGCTGTCCATCGCACCCTCATCCGGGGTGAAGCTCAACATCATGTGCTGGTTCAGCATGGCAGGAATATCGGAGACAAGATCCATCGAAAGGCCGCCCAAGCTGAGACTCTTGGTGACCCCTTTCCAGGTCTGGCCCTGAAAGAACAGCTGAGTAGAGACCCGAATCGCACGGCGACGAGACGCTCTCCGTTCCGCAAGAGACAGCGACCAGGCGTCGGTCGTTTTCTTTCGATCGGCGGTCGGGACGCGCAGGCTATCTTCTTGCCCGCAAAGGGCAGGTACCGGCTGGGTCACATGACGCGCAATGCTGTGAGACGACATACATTTCCTCCCGCTAATTTGAGTCCTGATACCGGGCCTGCCACAGCCGTGTAATGAACAACCTGTGGCCATCTCGCCCCCTCATGCATCGAGCTCCGGGCGAGGCTGGACTCTTGCAAGCGCACGAACGATTCCAAAACAGCGGGAGGATGTCGGATGATACAACCGGGGAAGGATGAGCGGCACGCACAGCCTCAGTGTAGGCACACAGCGACTACCTAAACCCTCTTAGATTCGAAGCTTATTCTAGGGAATTAGACATATTTGTCAACTCATCATCGGAAAAAGATTTTGCGGCCTACAAGAAATAACTTAGTTGATAGCTGCAGGGCTGACTGTCCCCGACAAAGGCGCCTACTGCCGCGACCGGTCTGGCAGGTCCAGTCAGAGCGCTGACGACCGTCATGATACTGACGCGCATTGAAGGCGAATACGTAATTCAGAGAATCACCGCCTGTAGGTCACTGGCATAACAACCCCCAAACCCTGTCGTCGAGATCCGCGTCTGTAGCTTCTCCTGAGTGCGTCAGACAATCGGCATACACCCGATAACCGTCTCATCAGATCAATGGATGACGGGATGGCCCCGGCGGCCAACGCCGGCAGTGTGGTTGCTTTGAACACAGAGTTATGTTACCCACAGGACCTGACGCGCTAGGCTGTACCCATCATGCCCCATGTTGATCTCCGACTGTCCATTGGCTTGCTGAGTATCCTCATGACAGGATTCGTGCTTGGCTGCCAATCAAGCCCACCCGTCACGGAAGGGTATCCTCACCAGCAAGCACTCCAGGGAAAAACCCTCCAACAGGTGCTGGCCTGCGCCGGGCCCCCACTGCAGAAGCGGGAAAACGGTCCAGTGACTACGCTCCGGTATTACAGAGAGGCGCCGCTCCTGGAGGAATCCATGGTGTCATCGAAGGGAAGCCGGCCGACCGTCCATCATGGCTGTTGGGCGACCGTGATCCTCCAGGATCAGCATGTCGATCGGGTCCGGTACCATTTCGTGCCCAGTTCCGTGGACGCCTCTAATGATTGTGAAGACATCTTCGCGAACTGCCAGGAATGAAGACCCGGCGCTCCAACGGGCGAACAATCCTGGGACTCATGCTGCTAGCCTGGTGCCTGCAGACCTGGGCTGGCTGGACCGCACCTGCCTATGGGCTCGAAAAATATGGCCGTCCACTTCCTTCCATGGACGAACCGGAACACGAAACACGGGAGGAGGAAGAAACACTCTTCGGCGGGTACTTTCTGACGGGCGCATTTGTAAAAAATCCGACCTTCGCCGCGCGACCTGACAATACAGGGCTCGTTGGCATGCGCCACATGCTGCACCTGGAAACCGACCTCTACAAACAATACCTGACGTTTTATACCGATCAGAATTTTTTCTCCGATCGGACCGACGGCTGGATCAAACTATCAGAGTGGGACGGCACCTTCGCCTTCACCGGCGTGCTGGACCGGTTCAATTGGCGCCTGCAGTATGAGCGCGATGCCCCGCTCGATCGCCGGGGCTTGAAACAGGCCTATGCCGACGCGCTTGTGACGGCACGGTTTCAGGCCATCCAGGATTCCACCTGGTGGCGGCGCACCTTTCCTCACCAAAACTTCACCGCCTACGCCGGGGCGGGCTGGCTCTTCCACAACAGCCAGTACTTCGCGCGACCCAACAATACCGGCCGAGCCTTGTTCCGGTATGTCGCCCATGCCGACCTTGATGTCTATAAGAACAAGGTCGTCCTGTACGGCGACATGAACCTCTTCACCGACCGCGAGGCGAGCCAAACGCTGAATCCTTCCGAGCTCGACTGGATTGTGGGCATTGCCGTTCGCTGGCAAGATATGGAACTGGCCTTCTACCGTGAAGAAGACCGGCCATTGGATCAATCAGGGCTGGTTCAAAAGTATTTCGCGGTGCAGCTACGGTTTGCCTTCGATGTGTCCAAAGGCGCCATGGAGCGAATGGGGTGGAAACGGTAGGCAAACACTAACGGCCGCTCAGGTGACTCCGCACATCCTGCACATAGGTTTTGAACGGGTCGGCCATAAAAAACGGCTCGGCATCACGCAACTTAAAGTTAGACCAGTTGATGATGTACTCGCAGGAGGGATGGTCGCCATAACTGTGAGCGGCCTCCGCCTCCTCCCCGGCGATGGTGGAGGCCAGCAGATGTCGGACCAGTTCACCCCGGCCAAACGCCCGCGTATTTCGCGGCGGATGGTCCTGCGCTACCTGAACGCTCTTGTCCGTCGTCAGGCGAAGGCCTCGCCCTTCCTCTTCAATCCCGTAGCAGAGTCCCCGCTCAGGGTGCAGGTTGTGGTATTCCAGATCGAGACTCTTCAGCATAGGATCGTCCCAGGTGAGCCGTTCTGCGTCCCGGTAGGTTTCCAGTAGCCAGAGTTTCGAGGCCCAATCGATCCGCCCCACGAGCTTTTCATACCCGTGCCGCAGGTCCGTCAGCACTGACTCCCATTGCTCCAGCACCCAATCCGTCTCCTCGTCCTGTCCCTTGCAATGGCGTTGCGCGGCGGCGAGAAACTGCTCCTGAATATCAAGAGCGGACATCGACTGCCCGGATTCCAGCCGGACGATCCATTGGCGATCCGGGTCTCGTGAGATATCTTGCAACGCCTCAACCGGTTCACTGATCCCCAATCCCCGGGGAGCCTGTCCGGCTTCGATCAGTTGCAGGACCAGCCCTGTCGTACCCATCTTGAGTGCCGTGGCATATTCGGCCATGTTCGAATCGCCGCAGAGGAGGTGGATGCGGCGGTATTGATTGGGATCTGCCAGCGGCTCGTCGCGCGTATTGACGATCGCCCGATTGTGCTGCACCCACTCGAAAAAATCGTTCACGATATAATCCGCCCGTTGTGAGATCTGGAACGGGACAATCGATCGATCCTGCGCATCCCGCAAACCCGGCCGATGCAGGATGAGCCCACCCACCTGGACCCATTCGTTAGGATCGCTGGCGCAACCGATCCGCCCGGCTCCGGTAAAGATCTGACGGGTGACGAGGAATGTCACTAGTGGACCGAGGCCGCGCCTGGAGAAGGGAAACTGCCGCGTGACGAGATAGTTTTCATGCGAGCCGAACGTCGCATCGGTTTCATGATCGATATTGTTCTTGATGAGCGAGACGGTCTCTTCCAGCCCCAAAGCCGTGACGGCCTGTTGAATGATCCGGTCTCCGGCGCGGTCCGATGCCACGAGATCCGCCAGGGTCGTGCATTCCGGCGAGGCATATTCCAAATGGCCCATATCGATGTAGATGCGCCCGGCATTCGTCAAAAACCCCCCGTTGCCTGGCGGCTCATCATGTCCACGATGATGGAGATCAAGGACGCCGCGGCGAGCGGTATGAAAAATGTGATCCCGGATGCGCTGCGCCACCCAGGACGGCGAATGGTCCGGCCGATCCTGATTGACCAGGAGGCCATATTCCGTTTCGATTCCAAAAATACGATTCAGCATGTCAGCCAGCTATTCATACAGGGCTTCTGCGTCGTTCTCGTCGCCAAACCCATGGTCGTTCCACCATGTGTCGAGAGCAGATCAGTGCGAACCTGGGGACTGAACGGCCTGAGGCAACAATCGGCCTAATTCATCCGACCGAAGGGCCCGATATTTAGACGAACCAGGACCATTGCGTTCCAGCACCACACATTCCAGCGACTTTTCCGCGACGGTCTTCCGCACATGAGCCAGTAAAGCCGTGGTGTCCGGCAAGGCCTCCGCTGCTGCCTTGTCTCCGGATTCGCGGACAGAAGATGACTCACCTTCCGGATTTCCGGACGACGTTTGCGCCAGAGATCCCACCGCCCACGCACACAGGCCGGTTTCGACGGCCTGCGCCAATGGAGCCTGGGCAAATCCTGGCTGCGAGTCGATGTATCGCCCCATACGGGCTTGAACGGCGGGCGTCGCACCAAGCGCTGCCCAGCCCCGGCGCTCTTCAAAATTTCCATCGTAGTTGATGGTCAGGAAGAGGTCTCGCTCCGGCTTGACGCCCAATTCGGCCAGCAGAATTTTGGCAATGAAGGGCGCTTTATAAATCTCTTCAAACGCCTGCTTGATAGTCGGTGCCAACCCGTATTTCATCAGTCTCGCGCCGGTCACGTCGGATGGCGAGCGATTGAAGCCTTCAACATGGGCCATTTCCAGCAGGGAGAAACGCAATTTCTCCAGATCGGCCGGATGCCCCATCCCGCCGAGCGCAATGCGATCATAGATCTCATAGAGTTTGGGCGTCCCGCGGCTTACGGTGAGCATGACGATGCCGTCGGCATAGGCCAACGCCACGACCGGCGCCCCCATCGTGAACTGTTCATCCAGATACTGACGCCGATTGCCAACCGCCTCGATCCACCGATAGGGTTCTTCATACATAACGCGTCACCTTCATCCTCATCATAGGGCCCACGATCTCGCCGGCTTTCACCTGCCTGTCTATCGGCTAGTGTGCGCGGACGACATCGCGCTCGTACAATTGCTTCAACGTAGCATCCGCAATGGTTTGCACACCCGCTGCGGTAATGAGCTTCACAACCGGATAGAGATTGAGCTCACGATTCACGCCCCCGGTCGCCGAATCGAACTCCGCCGCACTGGAGAGCAACCGCAAGGCTTGCACCGTGGCCTGCTCTTCAGGCAAGGCCGCAAGCGGTTGAGGGCCCCAGGTATTCACATAGTGGAGGATGCCCCGGATCGTGGGCGAACCGGAGCCCGACACGGCGTACTCGACCGCTTCGAACTCGGCCCCGAGAATGTCGTAGAAATAGATCTTCGCCGCTTCCTGCTCATGGTCATACCCGGCAAAGACCGGCACCACCGCTCCCGTGCCGGCCAACGCCGCCGGCACATTTTCTTTGAGCAACTTGGACACCGCGCGAAGTTTGCCTTCAAAACTCAGCTCCTGCAGCTGCGTGCGGCGGTAGTACTTGAACGAATGCTCCAGCACGCGCACCATCTCGTAGGCCGTAGCCGGCACACCGGCAATGGCCAGGACACTGTGGCGGTCGATCTCCAGCACCTTGTCGGTACGGTCGTACATCACCATGTTGCCGGCGGTTGCCCGGCGATCACCCGCGACCAACACCCCGTCACGATACTTCAGCGCCAGAATTGTGGTGGCGTTCGGAATCTCCAGTCCCGCGGAGGCCGCCACAGGATTGCCGAACTGATACCCCTGCTCTTTCAACAGCTGAAAGAAATCCCCTTGCATCCCCA
>DAONAB010000055.1:0-2632 GCA_035400805.1 Nitrospira sp.
TCCAAAAAGAGGTGCATGATGCCATAAGAAGTGGGAAGAGGGCAAGAAGGACCTAGCACCCCCCTGCTATTCGGTCCACCCCCTGCTTAGGAGAGGGCCGGACGCTCGGTCGACGGGCGGGAGCGAAGCAGGTACAACCCTCCGATGAGGAGGATGATGACGACCACATTTAAGCCGACATCCATGAGGTATTGTTGAAACAACTCGTGGCGGCTTTCCTTGGCCACCGCTTCAAGCTGGTAGGAGAGTTCCGCGCTGGCCGTGAGCAGTCTCCTGGTGCAGGCAATGATGCCCACGGACAGGTAGGGCTCCAATTCCAGTACTTCCGTCTGGAGAAATCGGACCACCGTGCGAAACAGTTCCAGGAGAATAATGACCAGAAGCAGATCGTTCAATAACTTGAGCGCGGCAGGAAGAAGCGCGAGCTGAACCGGTCGAGCCAGGAAGATATACCAGGCATGGACGAAAATAATCAGGCAGAGCGCCAGCAGACTGAACCCGGCCGCAACATAGCCAAGCCGGTCCAACTGATCCATAAACCCGAGCCACCAGCGCATACTGGGTCGATGAAATTTGTCATCTGCCTCCGGCTCACTCGGTGAGCGCATTACGCCTGTCCTGCCGGACCGGTCGGCATAGGAGTGCCTTCATCCAGCGGTTGACCGAACCTCAATCCGTGTACGGCACCGGTCGTAATCAGATGGCCACAACAGTCGATCCCCTGCAGCCCGGCGCCGCCATCCATCACCATGAGGCGAAGGCCGCACGAATCGGGAAACTGCCGTCGCTCTTCCAGCATGGCCCCCGGAAGCAAGGCTCCACGTTTTCGGCCCCTCGACGACAGGATCTCCGGCACGAGATCCTCTTCAGTGAGTTCATGGCCACAACAGAAGATCTTCTGAAAACCATCCCCGCCACCGGTACACTTGACCACTAACCCGCAGGAATCCGGAAACCGTTTCCGTTCGTCGAGAATGTCGCCTTTCTTGATGGCCATCGCGCCTCAGTATGATGAGTGAGTGGGAAACGGGTCGAAACCAAGCACTAGTGAATCAGAACCCGGGAGGAAAATCCAGCGCCGGTTCCTCTCAGGAAATGAGCCCCTGTGCCCCAGCGATGAGAGGAACCCCCGCGCCGCCGCTCTAGAATAAGCTCTCCCCACGTACGGTTGTGCTTCAGACATGCGTGACCGGTGAATCAAACGCCGCCGCCTGCCGGGCGTCCTCCGATATCTTCGAGGAAGGCAGCCGGGCATAGGCCTTGTGCCATGAGTCGAGCAACACCTTGTGTGAACGGCACCCGACGACCAGGCGCGCGTCAGAAATCGTCACCGGCTTGTAGGGGACAAGGTAGCGCGCCTTGAGCCGCGCCACCCGAGTCAACGACTGCTCCAATCTTTCCGAAGTAATCCGACCGTCGAGCACCGCGCGCTCCATCGCCTGCATGGCCGTCAGAACCCGGTCCTGATCCTTGCAGATCAGCAGTACATCGCAGCCGGCCACAAACGATCGCACCGCCGCTTCGCCGATCCCGTCATGATCGATAATGGCATGCATTTCGAGGTCGTCAGTGAAGACCACCCCGTCGTAGCGAAACTCTTCCCGTAATAACCGTTGGATCACCGCAGGAGACAGCGTCGCCGGCGCATCGGGATCCAACGCGCGATACAACACATGGGCCGTCATGAGACTCGCGACTCCCTGCCGTATCGCCTGTTGAAACGGAGGAAACTCCGTCTCGCGCAACCGCTGAATCCCCGCGTCCACCACGGGAAGCTCCTTGTGCGAATCCGTCGCCGTATCACCATGGCCGGGAAAATGCTTCCCGCAGGCCACGACCATATTGTCCTGCAAGCCGCCGATCGTGGCCAGCCCCATCTCAGCGACGAGGTCAGGTTCGGCACCGAACGCCCGATCACCGATCACCGGATTGTCGGGGTTGCTGTTCACGTCCAGCACCGGAGCCATGTTCATATTGATCCCCACGGCCCGCAACTCCTTTGCGATAGTAGCCGCAGCGGAATACGCCAATTCACTGGAATTGCACTGTCCGAGCTGACCGCAGGGAGGGAAAATCGTAAATTCGGCCGGTAGCCGGGAGACCCGCCCTCCCTCCTGATCAATCGCAATCAAGAGCGGCGAAGCCGGCGACAACTTCTGAAGCCCATTCGTGAGATCGACAATCTGCTGGACCGATTCGAGGTTGCGTCGAAAAAAAATCACGCCGCCCGGCTTGTAGGCGGTGATGAACGAGGCCAGGTCGTGGCTCACCGTCGTCCCGGTAAATCCCATCATGAAGAGTTGGCCGATTTGCTCGCGTAATGTCATAACCCCCTACAATGACGCTCTGAATGAGAAGCAGCTGGAGACTCCACTGACGCCACCCCGCGCTCCGGTTTTCGTTAGGGCAACGTGCGATCGAGCAGGAATTGGATGAGCAGCCGCGTACCTATCCCGGTCGGGCCCTTCGGGAGATAAGCCCGCTCACGCTCGCTCCAGTCCGTGCTGGCGATGTCCAAATGAATCCAGGGGCAGTCCCCGACAAACTTGCTCAGGAACAGCGCCGCGGTAATCATGCCTCCGCCACGGCCACCGATGTTCCGCATATCGGCCACATCGCTGCGCAGCTGTTC
>DAONAB010000055.1:2732-12959 GCA_035400805.1 Nitrospira sp.
CCCGTCATGTCGGCCTTCATATGTTCCATATTCTCGGCCGGCTTCAGTGAAATACCGCCGGTGTCGAAGGTAATCGTCTTGCCGACCATGACCACCGGAGGCTCACCCTTCTTCGCCTTCGCGCCCTTGTATTCCAGAATGATAAACTTCGGCGGTTCATGGCTGCCCTTGGCTACGCCGAGTAAGGCCCCCATCCCGAGCTGTTCCATCTCCTTCTGCTCAAGCACCTTCAGTTTGACGCCGGGCTCTTTCGCGACGGCCTTCGCCTCCTGCACGATACGGCCTGGCGTCATGACATTGGCCGGATGGTTGCACAGATCGCGCACCAGAACCGTGGCCTCCGCCGTTGCGACGCCGCGCCGGATGCCCTCGGTGACCTGCGCCACCAGCGATGCTTGCGCGACATAGATCGTCAGCCGCTCGACCTCCACCGGTTTGCTTCCGTTCGAACTCCGGTACGCCGTAAATTGGTAATTGCCGAGGATGGCACCCTCGGCCATCGCCTGCGCCACGTCCTGAACAGGAATCTCCTCAAGCACAGCACCCGGCAGAACCACGCCGAATGAAGACACTTTGGCCTGGCGGACACGTTTGACTGCGGATCCCAACGCCTGACGGAACGCGTCGAGGCGCAAATCCTTTTCCTTCCCCAAGCCGGCCAGCAGCAATCGCTTCGCCTTCGCTTTGCCCTGCGTATGCACCAACAGCCCCTCGCCGGGCTTGCCTTCAAATTCCCCGCGCTGAATCAAGGCCGCGAGCTGTCCGCCGAGTTGCGTGTTGATGGCGGCCGCTTCCGGCGAAAGGTCTGATGCACCCTCGCAACAGAGCAATACCAGCACCTCGGCGGTGTCTTGTTCTGCCCGCCCCACCTGTGCTTGCACTTGGATCTTCTTCATCAATCCTCCCTGGTTCTTGCCGTTCTCTGTTCACCCATCTGCCGACGTTTGGCGACCCGGCCGTGCTTACACCCCGCGCATATCCGGTGCCCATATCTGCTTGTGCATTTGCAGTTGAAACCTAACCGGCAATCGATCGGCCAGCACCCATTCCGCCAGCTGTCGCGCATCAACTTCGCCAAAGACGGGACTCATCAGCACCGTGCAGCGCGCTGCAAGATTCCGGCTGCGTACCACCTCGCGCGCCCACTCATAATCAGCCCGGTCCTTGATGACAAACTTGACTTCATCCCGGGGGGACAGCCGGTCGACATTCGGCCAATACATGCGCTCGGCCATGCCGCTTCCAGGACATTTCACATCCAGCACCATGTGCACTCGTCTATCCACCCCGGACGTATCGACGGCCCCACTCGTCTCCAGGAGCACCTCGAAGCCCTCGTCGCAGAGCCTGCTCAACAATGGCAGGGATGCCGGCTGGCTGAGCGGCTCCCCTCCAGTGACTTCCACCAGATTGCACCCGAACGCCCGCACCTGCTCGATGATGTCAGCCTGCGCCAGATCCTGGCCGCCGTAAAACGCATAGGCGGTATCGCACCAGGTGCACCGCAGAGGGCATCCCGTCAAACGAATGAAGACGCAGGGACGACCGGCGTGCGTGGACTCGCCCTGAATGCTGTGAAAAATTTCGGTAACTTTAAGCATCGTGGATCGAGGTGACAGGTCAACCGGTATCGATGGGCCGGCGGAGATCTTCATGTCCATGTGGTCATTGGCCACCCATTTCGCTGGGCGATACGGTCCATGCCTCGAATGGGATTCACAACCAACGGATGACCCACCATCTCGAGCAACTCGACATCGCCGGGACTATCGCCATAGGCAAACGACTGCGCCAGATCAATGCCGGAGTCCCGCGTCAGCCGGGCAATCAGTTCCCGCTTGCCCGGGCCATAGGGCAACGGCGCACACACCTGCCCCGTAAACTGTCGCTCCTGCTGCTCCAGCCTGGCGGCCAGCAAGGTTGGCACCTCCAACAATGCGGCCAACGGCGCAATCAGAAAATCGAGCGATCCAGTCACCAGCACGATATGATGCCCGGCTCGCCGGTGCTCATCCATGCGGGAAAGCCCCTGGGCAGACAGACGGGGACATAGTTCGGTACGGCAAAATTCTTCAGCCAACGCTTCGACCTCAGCCGCGCCCTTTCCAGCCAAATAGAGCTTCCGTTCCCGCAACGGGTGGAGCGACACCGGAGGCGCACATCGCAGCACCCAGTGAATGCTGTCCCGCACCTCACGCCATCCCACCAGTCCTCGTTTCCAGAGGAAACGAAAGAAGCGCACTTCGCTGGCTTGTCCGGGCAACAACGTATTGTCGACATCAAAGAGCGCGGCAATGTCCGTCTGCCGTCCAGTAGCGGAAATATGTGGGGCTGAGAGAGGCGTCATCTCGAACGTTGGTCCGCTGATCGCTGTAATGGGAAGGGTATGCCACGTGTCCACGCAGCACGCGCCAGATTCTACCGGACAACTAGTTGATTGACAAGCATTTTGGACCACTTCTATAATGCGCTTCCTCTGAGGCCTGGCACCGGCGTAGCAAGAATGCGCGTTTCACCGCCGTCTAGCTTGTGTGTACCTCGCTTCATGTTTCGACGGAGAGACTCTCGGTTGCCGAAGTGGTGGAATGGCAGACACGCACGTTTGAGGGGCGTGTGGCGCAAGCCGTGCGGGTTCAAGTCCCGCCTTCGGCACCAAACTCAGCAGTGGTAGACGGGCCTCGAACGCAGGGCAGTGGACACGGACAACCAGCCCCCGTTCAGCAACTCTTCCTTCTTCAGTCACACACCTCATCACATGACGCTCGATGCTCCCTACGAATACCTCTGGGGTCGTGGCATCCCAGGCCGCGCTTCACGCTGATAAACGGCCCTACCACACTAGGGCCCAATTACGTTGCAAAATTTCAATCATCGCTCACCGCATGATCAGGCTTGGTGATATGATGCGAATTCTGCAGGCGATGTAGCGCACGGAGATACGTATTCGTGCCCTCCGCGATTCCAGGAGCCATTTCCACCAACCGGATGGACTCTAGGGTGGGTCGGCACTGCCGACGGCATCGCCCCCTCAGTGCAAATGAAGGAGTGACGTGTGAACGCGCATGACTTGGCGGCGGCCTTCCCTTCCTCAGGAGATTTCCGTTCAATCGAGGCCGTTGTCCGTACCCTCTCGAGACAGGCATCGATCGGCATTTTTCTCTCGGACCCGGCAGGGCAGACCCTTTATCTGAATGAACGCTTGCGCCGCATGGCCGGATTACCCCACACACCTGCACCCGGAGAATGTTGGCTCACAGCTCTTGCTGCTGAAGACCTCGATGTCATTGTGACGGAATGGTCCGCAGCCACGGGACAGGTCCGGAGCTTTTCGCGCGAATTTCGCTTTCACAGACCCGATGGATCGCTGCGCTGGGTGATGGCCGAAGCATTTCCCCTGCGCGCCGAGGGCAATCCCCCCAGCGGATACGTCGGCGTGATCCGCGATATCACCCCGCGGCATCTGGCGCTTGAAGCCTTACACGCCTGCGAAGACCGCTACCGAAGCTTGGCCGCACTCTCGCCCAATGCGATCGTGGTCTACGCGGACGAGACGATTCTGTTCATGAATGACGCGGGCGCAAGACTCTTTGCGCTGCCGACATCCCCCTCTGCTGAAGGACGGTCCCTGTGGGACTGCTTTCCGAAAGAGTTTCTGCGGAATCTTCCCGTGGCAGGCTCAGCTCATGACACGGAATCCGCGTCCCCTGTGGAGCGGCAATACATGCGCCCAGATGGGACGCGTCTTGATCTGGAATTGGTGGCAAGCCACGTCATCGTTGATGGCCACCCGGCCACTCAGGTACTGGCTACAGATATTACCCCACACAAGGATGCCGCAGCACAGTTGCGCCGGGCGCACAAAATGGCGGCGGTCGCCACCCTTGCCGGGGGCATCGCACATGAGCTCAACAACTGCCTGACAGCCATCATGGGATTCTCCGACCTGGCCCTGCCATTACTCGTTCCGGACAGTCGGGTGCACGGTCATATCCAGCAAGTGGTTCTCGCATCGAAACGAGCCAGGGATCTGGTGACCCAGATGCTCATGTTCGGCCGCCAGGCGGAGGGCATCAAACAAGCGATCTCTCTGGATATTCTTCTGAAGGAAACGTTACGGCTCCTGAAGGGCACGTTGCCTGAGAACATCAGCCTTCGCGAGTGGATTCCGGGAGCGACCGCTCCGATTTATGCCGACCCCACGCAGATTCACCAGGTGTGCGTGAAACTCCTGGCCCATGCTGAGTTAGCCATGAAACCGGACGGCGGCATTCTCGAGGTGCGCCTCGACAATATCCACCTGAACCAGTCGACGAACGAACACGAGCTTCCGCTCCCCCCCGGCCACTATGTGTGCCTTACGGTTTCAGATACAGGGGAAGAGGTGAGTGCCCAAGACCACCGGCATAAAGTGGGCCCCTTGTTCGCACATCTGCCGGAAGGAACCCAGGCCGGGACGGAACTCGCCGGGGTTCAACGCATCGTGAGCGAACATGGTGGAACCCTGCGTTCCATCAGCACCGCCGGCCAGGGAACGACGATCGAAGTGTACTTCCCCGCGATCGTGCCCCCCAGTTCCATGGGTGCACCCGAGTCGCCTGGAGCGGCTGCATCAGACATCACAGCGCAGAAGGAATTTCTTGCTGAGCGCGACAAAGAGCGATAAATTCGCGATGAGTACCCGGTTCCGGAACCAACCCTCTCTGCAGGGTCGCACAGCCTGATCTCAGAGGGCCATCACTAGAACTCCTGCGAGGAACGTTATGCCATCGGTTTTGATTGTGGACGACGAAGAAGCGATTCGCCGGCTTATCCGCACCACGCTCGAGCAGGCAGGCTATCGTGTCCAAGAAGCAGCCGACGGCAAAGAGGGGTTGTCGCACTATCGTCAATCACCCACGGATCTGGTGATTATGGATATTCTCATGCCGGACCAGGACGGGTTGGAGAGCATTCTGACCTTACGGCGCGAATTTCCCGACGCCAAAATCATGGCCATCACCGGCGGCAGCGACATGATCGGCATCCTGAACTTTTTGGATGTCGCCCGCATGCTCGGCGCCCGGCGCACGCTTCAGAAGCCCTTTGAGATGCAACAGCTGCTGGATGCCGTTCAGGCTGAGATTGCCGGCTGACCGGCCCCCCTCCGCTCGCTGACCGCCACGCATCCGTCCATTGACTTCCAGCCGATCGATCCGCACACTACGCGCGCGTTCGTCTCTCTTGTCCCTGTACACGAATCCGTGACTATGACCTTGTGGACTCCTCAACTGCATGCGGTACTGGGCGGCCTTATCGTCGCCGGCGGCATCTTTGTCATGTGGGATCAGGCAGGGATCGTCTGGACGCTGCTCCTCGCCGCTGTGGCAACCGCATGTCTCCTCTGGCAGGCGCGCAGCATCGGGGCCGTCTGGGCCTGGGCGACATTGGGGCTTGGCATTGAAAGCATGACCTGGCCGATTGTGACCATGGTGCGCATCCGGATGGAGGGGATTCAGCCGACCGAGGAACAGATGGGAACGATTCTGAATGCTGTGCTCTTCGGTCTGTTCACTTCGGTGTTCTGGGTGACGTTTGCTCTTGGTCTCTTCAAACGGTTGCGGGAACAGAACGCCCCGCCAGTTCCGGTTCAGACACACCCGCCGACCCCGCCGAGAGGCAAGAAGAAACGCCCGCGAGACTAACTCGCCTCACCCCATCGAGACCGGATCGACATCAATATCATACCGGAGGCTACCCCGACGGGACTCGCGTTCAAGATTCTCGCGCGTCCGCACGGCGGCCTCTTTCCCGTCCTCTAGAGAACTGGATTTGACCAGGATCTGCCAACAGTACCGACCTCGCGTCAGAACATGCGGCGCCGGAGATGGCCCCAGGACAACAATCGTTTGTTCTGTCCCCGCAGCTTGTGCTTTCAACAACGCCGCCCAGCGAGCGGCAGCTTGAGACACCACCGGCTCCAACGTCCCCGACACATCCAGCCTGACCAGGCAGGTCGAAGGGGGATATTGCAGCATCTGCCGGAAGGCCTGCTCCTGCATCAGAAATACGGCTTCGTCACCGGATGCCACCGCCATGATCGCATGATGATCTGCCAGGCGCGTTTGTATCAGAAGCCGGCCACCGGCAGAGGCCGGACGGGCCAGATCGGCGGCGTCCAGAAGGGCATGATACATTCGTTCCGCTGAACGGAAATCGGGAACGTGGAGACCCGCATCCCCATCCGGCAGGGCAACGAATGCCGCCCGGCCTTGAAGACCGAGTCGGAATATCATCTGCGTCCCGATGAGAATATCGAGTTCGCCTGCGGCCAGCAGCCGATGCAAGGCCCGCACATCGGCAGGACGACGAATCGTTTCGCTATCCACACGTCCCACCCGCGCCTGGGGAAACTGGCGTCGGACGGCCTCCTCCACACGTTCCGTTCCCGACCCCACCGGCTCCAACTTCAGCGATTGGCAGCGAGGACAATGTTCAGGCACCGGTTTGGTTCGGCCGCAATAGTGGCAGCGGACATGATTGCTTCGCCGGAAGAAGGTCAACGCGACACTACAGACATCACACTGCGGCATCGCCCCGCAGTCCCCGCAATGCAGGACACTCGCAAACCCTTTGCGATTCAAGTACAGAATCGACAGGGCGTTCTGCCTCAACGCGTCACGTAGTCCTTCGACCAGTGGAGGCGACAAGGCCATGCCTCCTGAGACGTCTCTGGGAGACTTCTTCATATCGATCACGTTTACGATCGGCAGTTGCTCTGGGGCACGATACACACAGGCTGTCATGCGTCCTTCTTCAACCGCCGAAAGACTTTCGAGAGAGGGATGATTAGAGGCGAGCACCAACACGGCACCTTGGCAGGAAGCACGATAGTGCGCAACCTCCCGGGCATGATACCGAGGCACCTGCTCTTCTTTCAGGGAGGCATCGTCCTCGCCTTCCACCCACACGAGGCCTAGCCGCCCCAGAGGGGCAAAGACCGCCATGCGGGTACCGATCAGAATCATGGCTGACCCATCTTGCGCCGCCTGCCACACCGCCGCGCGCGCCTTCATCGATAGGCCGCTGTGCAAGAGCAGCGGCCGTTCGCCCGCTGATTCCAGCGCTCCAACCAATCGACTCGCATGCTCGACATCACCCGTGAGAATCAACACCTGCTTGCCCAGGCGAATGGTAGCTTGGGCCGCTTGTGTCAGGCACCATTGTCTCGTGCGGTAACTCCCCTGGAGGAGTAGGGGGACGAAGGTCTTCCTAGCGAGGGTCTGTTCCAGCACCGCCGGCCACGGCCTCGCTTCCGGGGGAGGTTGCTCGAGACGATCATGAGCCTCTCCTAAGTCCAGAGGAAGTCCGGCTCCCGACGTTGGCCCCTTCTTTGAAAGACGAGTGGTTCTCGCGGGGACCGGTTCGTCACAACGCCCTACCAGCCCCTTTTGGACCAGTGTCTGCAAGGCGAGGGTCAACCGGGACCTATCTCCCTTTAGAAGAGTCGTCGCCATGATGCCCTTGGGACGCCGCTGCAAGCGAACGAGCAACTCTGTTTCGGTTTCTCCCAACGCCTCGACGGCGGTTGGTGTCACAAGGGCCTGCGCGGTCGGCACATATCGAGGTTGAGACGGCTCCACCCGATCAGCTGGGGGTAGAACGAGTTTGATACATTGCCCCCAAGGTGCGGCATACCGTTCCGCAACCCAGTGACTGAGGCCGATTTGCTCGGTGGTCAACAGGTGGTCCGGTGACGCCACGCTCAAGGAGCGGATGGCTTTCAGGCCCTTCTGCGGTGCGCCTGGCGGGAGGCGGTGATAGACCGCGATCACGAGGCCGTGAAGGTCTTGGGAACCAAACGGCACAACCACTGAACGTCCGATCGCCACACGGCCCTTGAGCTCAGGCGGGATACTATAGGTGAATGATCGGTGCAGCCGACGCGGTAATACCACGTCAACATACGCAGGGGCAGGCGCAGGAACCATCGGTGTGGCTACCTGCGAGCGGGGGTCGAGCATGCGGCATTCTAACAACACCGGACCCGTGCAACAATGACAACCGGTGAAAGATAGCTTGAGGATGTGCCTGAAAAGGGACCACGCCTAGATTAGGGAGGGGCAGCAGAACAGGTGCTGGACGACGGCTGGCTCGTACTACGAAACCAGCCGTCTTCTCGACTACGAGCCAGAGGCAGGCGCTGGCGGGATCCCATCAGCGGGAGAGGCCGGCGCCCCGTCGCCAGGGACTACCATGCCACGATCACTTGTCACATCCGATGGAGTCGGCCCGGACGGCACATCCGACACGGGCACGCTCGTAGGATTCACCGGCACTGAATCCATTTTGTTGTAGGTAAACTGGGACGAGCCTACCGGCTGTTCATCGACCGGCGCCTTCAGCGGTTGCACTGAAGCGGTCTCGTCGAGCGGCTCAAGTACGACTTCGATGCGGCGGTTTTTCTTCCGTCCCTCGTCGGTTCCATTGCTGGCCACCGGACGGCTGGCTCCGTACCCTACGGCAGACACCTTTGCGGAATCCATGCCCCCTTTTTCGACCAAATATCGTACGACTTCTGCTGCACGGGCCTTGGATAATTCCCAATTCGTAGGAAATGCGCCCTTCAACGTCGGACCGATTTCCATGTTATCGGAATGACCTTCGACACGGACCTGCTGACCGTTGGCTGTCGTCGTCAAATACGCGGTCAATTTTTCAAGAATAGGTATCCCGGCGGGTTTCACTTTGACTTCCCCGGACTCGTATTCCAACTGATCCGCCAGATCATCAAGGTTAAGCCGCTGACTTCTTCGAGCACCCTCGATTTTCACCTTACCGGCCAAACGGACGTCATTGGCAGCAGAGACGGAAGCATCCGGCTTCGAAACCATCACCGGCTGCGCGGTGGTCACCTGATGATCGATTCCTTCGCCGTTAGGCTGCATGGCGTCGAGAGACACACCATGTTTGGAGCGAAGACGATCACCGACCAGGGCGCGGGCTGAAGCCTTGGACACTACGGCAGTGGCTGTGTGAGGCTCCGTCGCAAGCACCCTCACTTCGCCGATCTTTCGCTCGGGAAGGCCGCCGCCCGTCCGGAATACCTCCATGAAGTCTCCGGATCGGAGTCCATCGTCCTGCCCCTTATCGAGGTACACGAGATTTCCTTGCGACACGAGCGACATATGCTTGTCTGCCTGCAATTCGACAATCATTCCTTCGACATCCGGCCCTACTGAGGCAGGCTCACTAATGTCCTCAACAGGAGGGGGTGTAAAACGCATGACCGGATCACCGGGTGAAAGTGGGGCGTACGATCGGACAACCTGTACGCCTACCAACACGGGATCCAGTTGAACAACTTTCACAACCCCAACCCGATTGATGACATATCCGAGATACTGCTTGGTAATGGGATGAAACACCTTGCGAGACCGCCTATAGACGGTATACAGGTCACCGATCGCCGCCTCGCCCGGATTTTTCAGTTTGAGGTACAACGTATCTGTGCCCGACCATCCCAGCATCATCCGGTTGCCGGATAATTGATTGTCGCCGGTAATGACATTGATAACACCGTCGATCGGCATGTCCTGTCGAATCGACCCGGCGGCATAGGTCAACGCTGCGTCACCCAGCCGCACGCTTTGCGCGTTCTGAGCGTAACCGGGGATAGCCGTGATGGCCACGAGACTGCAGGAAAGGATGGTCAGGCTGGCGCGCATAGATAATGTCCTCATAATGATCACACCTAGGAGGGTTGTCTGTAGCAACCTTAGCAAAGAGCAGGGGCTTGTCAAGAAACTGTCCGGGTAGCACGAGTTGGATTCAGGCGGCTTCGGGTGGTATCGTGAGCCAGCGAGAGACCGAATACCGTCGCGGAGTCAGAATGGGGCGGGTGACGAATGGGAACTGAAAAACGACGTATCAACACTCAGATGCCCAGACGAACGAAAGTTCAACCCTCTACACCGTTGGCATCTGAATGGGATATCGGTGGCGGATCTCCCCCCTCCGGCCTGAGAACTCCGGCCAGCCAGATGAGGCCGGCCTCCACACATGATCATTCCTGTGGCGAGGGATCATCGGCGTCCCACACAAAGCCCTCATGCACTTCCCCAGAATAGTGCCTATCAGCGTTCGCCTCTAACTGCTGGACAGTATTCACTTTCTAGGACTATCGGGACTAAAGCCCTAGGTCCTTTGTGCGCTTGCTATTAAAAATAGGCAGGGGCTAAGATTCCGACC
>DAONAB010000056.1:0-12944 GCA_035400805.1 Nitrospira sp.
CCGTCAGCGGGTGCGTAAGTGACAAGAAATATCATGAGGCGCTTGCCGATGCCGATGCCACCAGGGGTGAACTGGAGCGCGCGCGCGCGCAGAAGAATGCCCTGGAGCAACAGGTCAAGACCTTAAAGGACTTGAACGCGAAGTTCGGTTCAGAAAGCCAGATCGCCCGCGATGAGCTTCAGCGGATCCAGCACGGGCGCGATAAAGAGCGTGATACCATCGATGTCAGGACAAAGGAACTGGAAGACAAGGTTAAGCAGCTGAGCGCGCAAAACCGAAGCGTCAAGCAAGAGTATGAAGAAGCCCGCCGGCACAATGATCAATTGAAGTCATTGGTGGCGCGATATCAGAAGGAGATGAAGGAACGGTCGCGATCCCTGTCATCCGGGATGGACGCTCCCGCCTTGACTGCGCCGCTCGGAGGCGCCGGCTCTTCGTCCTCGAAGGCTGCTCCTGCGCCGTCCCCCTTCGACGCACCGGCTGCGTCGCTGCTCAATATCAACAAGGTGCCGTCGGCGGATCTTGTGCTCACGCTCGGGATCACGCAGGACGTGGCAGACCGGATTGTCAGCAACCGTCCCTACAGAGTGAAGGGTGAGCTTGTCGCCAAGAATGTGGTGCCCAAGGACGTCTTCGACGACATCAAGGATCGCATCACCGTCAGTCCGTAGGCGTCTGCATCTCGTCCACCGCTGGTGGACAGCCTGATACGAACGGCCGTTTGCCATCCCGGCAAACGGCCGTTGTCTTGTGTGCCGCCGCGCCACAGGAGGTTCTCGCGCGGGTCTCTGCCTGACATCGTCAAATTGTTTTCTGCTAGAATGCCGGCAGTACTTGGCGAAGAGGAACGCCTGTTCATGCGCCGTGTCAGTATCATTGTCGGGGTGCTTGCCCTCGGCCTGGTCATCGCCGGGTACGTGTTTTTCAACGGCGAGCGGAAGACCCCTATCCGCTACCGCACAGTTCCGGTCGAGCGCGGAAGCGTCGTCTCTCTCGTCACCGCTACCGGTACGATCAATCCTATCACCACGGTTCAGGTTGGAAGTCAGGTCTCCGGCATGATCGAGAGCCTGCACGCCGATTTCAATTCCAAGGTGAAGGCGAATCAGGTCGTCGCCCGCATCGATCCTTTCCCCTATCAGGCCAGGCGCGATCAAGCTGTTGCCAGTCTCGCCAATGCCAAGGCTGCGTTTGAAAAGGCGCGCATCGATCTTGCCCAGCGGCGGCGCGAATTGGATCGCGCCAAGTCGCTCATCGGCCAGCAGTTTATTTCACAGAATGAAGTCGATGTGGCGTTGACGGCTTCCGAGGGCGCCGTCGCGCAAATGAAGGTGACGGAAGCGGCGGTGAAGCAGGCGGAAGCCCTGTTGCAAGCAGCCGAGTTGGATCTCAAGTACACCGTGATCCGTTCACCGGTCGACGGGGTGGTGATTTCGCGTCTCGTCGAGGTAGGCCAGCGCATTTCCGCCAACTTCTCCATTCCGACTCTGTTTCTGATCGCAGAAGATGTGACCAAAATGCAGGTCGATACCAATGTGAGCGAGGCCGACATCGGCGGCATTGTCGACGGCAAAGCTGCATCCTTCACGGTCGATGCCTATCCCGGAGAAGCCTTTCAGGGACGAGTCCGCCAGGTTCGCAATGCGCCGATCAATATTCAGAATGTCGTGACCTATGATGTCGTGGTGGAATTCGAGAATCCGGCGTTTCGTCTGAAGCCGGGGATGACCGCCAATGTCTCTATTGTCGTCAACAAGCGGGACGATGTGCTCAAGGTCCCGAACGCGGCCCTTCGCTTTGTTCCTCCAAAGGCGGTTCGAGACGAGAGGGGAGAGGCTGGGGTGACAAGCAGTGGCGACCGCGGAGGCAAGAGGCCTGCGCCGGTACCTGTTCCTGCTGACCCGCTGAGTCGGCAATGGGGCGTCTGGAAGCTGGATGCTGTGGGCGAGCTGGAGCGCGTTCCGGTTGAGATGGGGATTTCGGACCGGTCGTATGTCGAAATTGCGGCGACAGGAATCCAGGAGGGGGACCAGGTCGTGACCGGAATTGAGTCTCCGCGCGGCGAGCGCAAGGGCGGAGAACTGCCACCGGGATTCGGCAGCGGGCAGCAGCGCGGCGGGCGGCGGGATCGTGGGCTCTAGTGGAGCGGGCAATGGTCAATCCTCGGTGCTCACTACTGAAGCGTCGATTGAACGTTGGTCATCGAGCATTGAACATGGCAGGTACTCATGCCTCCTAAACGGCGGATGAATATGTCTCTATGTCCGGCTTAATCGTCTGCGAAGACCTCTGGAAGATTTATCGTATCGGTGATGTCGAAGTGCAGGCGCTGCGCGGCATCAATCTGACGATTGAGCGCGGCGAGTTCGTCGCGATCATGGGCACGTCGGGATCGGGCAAATCGACGCTGATGAATCTCCTCGGGTGCCTGGACCAGCCGTCGCGCGGGCGGTATCAACTGGATGGCTTGGATGTCAGTACCGCGAAGCCTGACCTGCTGGCGGATCTTCGCAATCGCCAGATCGGATTTGTCTTTCAGAACTTCAACCTCATTCCGCGAACCAGTGCCTTGGAAAACGCGCAATTGCCGCTCTTTTATCGCGGCGTCTCGATCAAAGAACAACGCCGGCAGGCGGCTGCCGCGTTGCAGCGGGTCGGGTTGGCTGGTCGGGAACAGCACTATCCCGCCCAGCTTTCCGGTGGCCAGCAACAGCGCGTCGCCATTGCCAGGGCATTGGTCGGCGCTCCGTCGATCCTGTTCGCGGACGAACCGACCGGGAATCTCGATACCGCGTCGAGTCGTGAAATTATGGATATCCTGGAACAGCTCAATCGCGTGGATGGTATCACGATTATTCTCGTGACCCACGAGCCCGATATCGCCGCCTATGCGTCCCGCGAACTCGTCATGAAGGACGGGCAGATCGTGCAGGATGTCCGGCGCGCGCCCCACCTTTCTGGTGTCACCTAGGCTCCCGATGCCGGCGTTCGTTCTGCTCACCGTCATGACTGCCTTGCGGATCCTGAGCCGGAACCGGCTCCGGGCCGGTCTCACGATGCTGGGCATCGTCATCGGCGTGGGGGCGGTGATTGCCATGGTCAGCATCGGGCAGGGCGCCAGGGCGGCGGTTCAGGCCCAGGTGGCGAGCATGGGGACGAACGTCATCGTCATCATGCCTGGCTCCACGACGGTCAGCGGGGTTCGGGGCGGGCAGGGCGGGGCGGTGACGTTGACGATCAACGACGCGGCGGAATTGAAAAAGCGGAGCCCCTTGTTATCCGACACCGGCTGGGCCAGGCGCGACGTGATGCAAATCGTCAACGGAAACCGGAACTGGAATGGGCCCGTCAACGGGGTCTCCCCGAGTTATCTCACGATCCGCGATTGGTCGTTTACCAGCGGCGGACCCTTTACTCAGACGGATATGGAGAGTGCGGCTCGGGTGGCGTTGATCGGCCAAACCACGTTGGAGAATCTCTTTGATCCTGGCGAAGAGGCGATGGGGGCCACGATCCGCATCAAGAATGTGCCGTTCCAGGTCATCGGGGTGTTGGCTCCGAAGGGGCAGTCGGCCCAGGGCACCGATCAAGACGACGTGATTTTCATCCCCTTCACCACCGCAGAGCGGAAGGTATTCGGCAGCCAGTTTCTCGGATCGGTCGGGGCGCTCTTTGCCTCCACCGAGGAGAGCGCCGATCTGCCTGAGGCGGTCGAGCATATTCGCGAGACGCTCCGGGCCCGGCATAGACTGGAACCGGAGCAGGCGGATGATTTTACGATCAGGACGCAGGTCGACATCGGGAAGGTGCAAGAGAGCACGAGCCAAACGCTGACGGTCATGCTGTTTGCTATCGCCTCCGTGTCCCTTCTGGTCGGCGGTATCGGCATTATGAACATTCTGCTGGTGTCGGTTACTGAGCGGACGAAGGAAATCGGCGTGCGTATGGCCGTCGGTGCGAAACGTGTCCATATCCTGACGCAGTTCCTGATCGAAGCCATGACGCTAAGCCTGTTCGGCGGCATGATCGGTGTGCTGGTCGGCATCGTCGGCGCTCGACTGACGACCGTGATTGCCGGCTGGCCAACGATGATTTCAGTCGAGGCTATTCTGACGGCGTTTGTGTTCTCCCTGGCCGTCGGGCTCTTTTTTGGACTCTATCCCGCGAACAAAGCGGCGCGACTCAATCCCATTGAAGCGCTCCGGTATGAATAGGCTTCACGTCGGAGGCGTCGGGGTCGCTGTCCGGGTTTTTCGACGAAGTGCTGGCCGGCGTGGGGGCAACGTCAGTGATAGGCTCGTTCGAATTCTTCGGGGATCGTGCCGAGGACCGAACGGACGCCGCGCGGAGGGGCCTGTTCATCCTGGTTGGCGAGGTCGATGACGAGAGGGACGATATAGGGTTCCCCATCTGGATCGTGCGTGATCGTCACGATGGGTTGGTGAAGTTTTCCTGAATTGATGACAGAGACAATCGCTCGCTCGCCGGTCGTGAGCTGGACGTAACTGTAGACCGGATAGATGCCCATCACTTTCACGAACATGGAGATCAGCCGGCTCTCATACCGGCCTTCCTGCCCTTCCTGATAGAGCCGCTGAAGCGATTGATGCGGGGTCAGCGGCGAGGCTCCGCCGAATCCCGTCAACAATTCATCGTAGCGGTCCGTCACCATCACGATCCGGGTCATGTCCGACGTGAATGCGCCGCCGGTTTCCGATGGAAAGCCGCTCCCATTCAGGTAGGCATGATGTTCCGCCACGATCTGTTCCACCGCTTTCGTAAACCCGCCACGGCGTTCCAAGAGGATGGCGCCCATGCGTGCGTGGGCCTCATACGTGAGCCGGTTCTGCTCAGAGACCGTGGTCGAGGTATCGTGAATGCCCCGGATAATAGTCGGGGGCACATGCATCAACCCGATGTCATGAAGGAGCGCGCCGGTGGCCAACTCCTGGATGGCCAGGAGGTTGTAGTCGGCTGCGTGCGCGAGGATCATCGAGAAACTGCAGGTGGCCAGTGCATGTTGGCTGAGGGGCGCATTGGCGTCGCGGCCTTGGCTGAACACCATGAACAAGGCATGGGTATTGAGGGCCTGTGCCACAGCGCTGATCGCATGGACGGCATGGCCGGCCTCCTCCGGATCGACGACGCCGGTTTTGGCGATGCGGGAGAACGCCGTATGGACGGATTCTTCGAGTTTGGCTCGCGCTGACCTGGCCGCCAGCAATTCTTCCGTCATGGCGGCCAGAGAACGGATCTCGACGGACTTCTCTGTCTGCGACGGCGCAGGTTGCGCTGCAACAGGGAGCGAGGCTTGGGATGGAGCCAGAGGATCCTGAAGATCGAGCCCGCGGGTGGGATCGATGCTCACGTGTTTTACGCCCGCTCGTCGCAGTTTCTCGATTTGCTCGTCAGTCCGAATCAGGAACGAGTGGCGCATGAAGGGAGAGCGAAACCAGGCGACGTCGATCTTGGCGACGTGCATGCCGATTCGGAGCGCGTCAATGGTAATGGGTCGGTATGTCATAACGCGTGCTGACCGCCGGCGAGGCGGGATTCAAATGTGTGTCGCCCCAACTACCTAATCAGTCTTGCCCGTATGTCGATTGGCGGCCTGGAGATCAGTGCGACCTGTGCCTTGGGTGAGGCGGGAAAAACGGATCCGGCGCCGCCGAGGGCGCCACCGATAGCCGGATTTCCATGCGAGGATTGTCGCGATCCTGGTGCTTGTAGAGATGTGTTTCAACCACTCGATTGTCGTTTAGTCCTAGCCCCTCGCAGAGTGCATCTTGCGCGATCTTGAGCCCGCCGTCCGTATCTCGTCGCAGCGCCGAGGCGAAGAAGAAATGGATCGAGAGAGAGAGGCTCGCCTGCTGCAAGGCCTGTCTTAGAGTAGCACGATGGGGCGATTGGGCAAGCGCAACGAGGATTTGTTGCCCGACGAAGTCTTTATACGTACGCCCCTTCGCAGAGAGTAAGCGGCGCCCGTTTACTGTGGCGTACTGGTGATTCACGCTCGGCGGGACGGGCAACATGAGCGTGATGGAGTCGATAGTCACGTTGAAGCCGGTGCCTGCCGGGATAGGGAGGGACAACGCGCGCCGATTTCTGGTGGGCTGTGTGGGAATGAGCGGTACTCGTTCCACAGGTAGGGCCTGTTCGGGCAGGGACCTGAAGGATGTGGAGCGGATCGTAACGGGGGATTGTCGAAGACGGGACACGCGGCGCAATGGCCTGCCTATAGAAGATTTTGAATCTTGGCCATGTCCTGCTCGGCCCGGTCTTCGTTTCTGGTGAGGTAGCGTCGCCATTCCGAGGGGCCCCAGATCTCCAGGCGGTGGTACATCCCCACGAGGATGAGTTCCTGATCCTCATCCATCGGCACGAGCTTGCGGAGGCGGCTGGGAATCAATACCCTGCCGGCCTTATCGATATCTGAGGCGCCGGCTTGAGCCATGACATGGTGCATGAACAGACGGGTCTGATCCTCGTCCAGCGTGGCTCGGGTGCGTTCCAGGACCTGTTCCCATTCCTTGGCGGAGTACATCCAGAGCGTCTGCTCGGTGTTCTTCAGGAACATGACCTGATTGCCCTCGGCTTGGAATCGCTCGCGAAGCGGTGAGGGGATCAGGAAGCGTCCCTTTTCGTCGACCTTGCAGAGATGTTCACCGGCGAACATGAGCGGTTCCTCCCGTTTCACTGCCGATGGTAGGAGACATGGAGAATCCTGTCAAGAGAATATTCTGACAGCGCCCGTCAGTCAAAGTCGGTGCTGTCCATTCCCGGCGAGGAAGATGGCCCACCCTCCATCGCCGCATCGAGGTCATCGCCCAGGTCTTCACCCATTTCCTGGCCCATTTTCTTCATGAACCGCGCCATGCTTTGGGGATCGTTTTCATCGAGTCCTCCCAGATTGCTCGGGTCGGAGAGGGCCTCGAGTCGCGCCTCCTCTGATTTGGGCGAGGCGAACCGGGACAACAGCCGTTCCAGGTCGACGCTTTGGCATTGGGTGCAGATGTGCTGCGGAACGGCGTTCGCGTTGAGCACCAATCTGGTGGTGCGTGTTCCGCATTGTCGGCAACGATACTCGTAAATCGGCATTCGTCAGACTCGCTGGAGGTGTTCTTGGTTGAGGGCTGAGGGTGGCAGCCAGGTATCCGGCACAATTCCCGGGTCGACGGAACGCGCCAACGCGAGGACGCCGACCTGTTTGGCTCCGGCTTTGAGCAAGACCCTGGCGCATTCACTCGCCGTGGTGCCGGTGGTGAAGACGTCGTCGACGAGCAGGATCCGCGCGCCGGCGATGTCCTGAGGCTTCCCTAGGGCGAAGGCCTTGCGGAGGTTTTGCAAACGTGCTGCACGCGGAAGCGAGATTTGCGGGTCGGTATCGATGGTACGAATCAGGTTTCGATGGGAGACCGGTAACCCAAGTGCGGGGCCGATCCGATCGGCGAGGAGCAGTGACTGATTGAACTCCCGCTGCCGCAGTCGATTGGAATGCAGAGGAATCGGCATCAGGACATCGAACTCCAGGCGGTCGGGCAGCGCTTGGATGAGTAATGCGGCCAATGCGTCTGCCAGCGCGACCTTTCCCCGATATTTGAAGAGGGCAATGGCGTCCTGAAGCGGCGAACAGTAGGCATAGGGAGCCCACACCCGGGAGTACTGTGGTTCGCGCGTGCGACAGTCCTGGCACTCGTGTGTCGGGCTGTAGCTGAGGGCTGAGGGGGACGCAAACGGCCGATGACAGCGTGAACAGGAGGGGCCGCGCAACGGTCGAATCATTGCCCAGCATCGGCGGCAGAAAAACGGCACCGGATCATCCGCGAGAGGCTGCGCGCAGGTGGTACAGTCCATCGGAAGCAGCAGCCTGGAGGCCTGCCTGAACATACTCATGATCATTGGCGAAGACGTATCGTCGAGGTTCAAGGGCAAGCTCGTCGTGCTGGTGAGATTTTGTAAGGAACGCGCCCGGCCTGTCAAGGTTGTGGCCTGTAAAGGGGGTATGATATAGGACCGTTCCGTCTACAGTGGGGGGAGTCTGCCATTGCAACACGGTTTGTCGGCATACCATGATTGAAAGATCCTACGATCAGATCCCGTCAAGGCCTGCCGGCATGTCTGATTCCGCCTTCCCGCTGGTGAGCGTGCAGCACTTATCGAAAGAATATCGCCGTGGCGGCACGGTGCTGTGCGCCTTGCAGGACGTGACGCTCGAGGTGAAGGCCGGAGAGTTTTGTGCGTTTGTGGGGCCGAGCGGATGCGGGAAAAGCACGTTGCTGAATTTGATCGGAGGGTTGGATCAACCTACCTCGGGGAGCATCATGATTGAAGGCCGGCCGGTCACCCATGCCAGTGCCGCGGAATGGACCCGTCTCCGGCGCGAGTTGATCGGCATTGTGTTTCAGGCCTTTCATTTGATTCCCGGTCTCACGGTTGCGGAGAATGTGGCGTTGCCCATGTTGCTCAAGGGGGAGCAGGGGCAGAGCGTCGCGGATCGGATCGACGAGGTTTTACAGGCGGTGGGCATGGAGGCGCGGCGTTCGCATCGGTCCAGTGAATTGTCCGGTGGGGAGCAACAGCGGGTGGCCATTGCTCGGGCCATCGTGCATCGGCCCCGCCTGATCTTGGCGGATGAACCGACGGGAAATTTGGATTCCAAGCAAGGTGCTGACATTGTCAGCCTCTTTCGCACCTTGCCCCAGCGGTTCGGTCATTCGGTGTTGTTGGTGACGCACAGTGAGAGCGCGGCGGAAGCCGCGGACTATGTATGGCACATGCGCGACGGGCGGCTGGTCAACCGGATTACGCATTGACTCCGCAGGGTTGACGCATGTTCCGCAGACGGAGCCTGGGTCCTATTCGTGATGGAGAGGAGAACAGATCGGTATGAATCTCAGCATGACCATTGCGGGTGTCACATTTCCGAGCTGTTTCATGAACGCGTCCGGGGCGCTCTGCATGACGCGGGAGGAATTGCTGGCCCTGGGACGTTCGCGGGCCGGCGCCATCGTGACCAAGTCAATGACGGTGGAACCGCGTGCCGGGAATCCTGAACCGCGATATGTTGGCTTTTCCGGCGGGTCGATTAACTCCATGGGCCTTCCCAATCTCGGCTACCTGGCCTATGCGGAACTCATCCCGGAGCTCAAGCAGTTCGGCAAGCCCGTCATCGCTAGTATCGCCGGTCTGTGCGAAGACGACTTTCTCACCATGGCGCGTGTGATCAATCAGGCGAAACCTGATCTGATCGAGGTCAACCTGTCCTGCCCCAACATTCCCGGGAAGCCACAGATCGCCTATGATCCCGTCGATTCCGAACGGCTTCTGAAACGAGTGCGGCCGCTCATTACGGTCCCGATGGGCGTCAAGCTGCCGCCGTATTTTGATCCGGCTCACCACGCGGTGATGGCCGAAGTGATCGGTCGTTGCGGAGTGGACTATTTGAATTTGATTAATTCCGTTGGCAACGGCCTTGTCATTGACCCCAAGCGGGAAACCCCGGTCATTAAACCCAAGGGCGGGTTCGGCGGGTTGGGAGGCTCGTTGATAAAGCCCGTGGCCTTAGCCAATGTGCGAGCGTTTTGGAAGCTGCTTGGCGGGCGCATTCCGATCATCGGGACTGGCGGCGTCGTCCAAGGGCTCGATGCCTTCGAGCATGTTCTCTGCGGGGCATCAGCCGTTCAGGTCGGCACGGTACTGGTCGAAGAAGGCCTGGGAGTGTTCGAACGCCTGGAGCGGGAATTGGAGGCGGAACTCGCTTCGCGCGGGGGGCGACCGGTGGCGGACTATCGGGGACGGCTGAAAGAGTTGTGAGGTGTGGCGCGGAGATCCCGCGCCACCCGGTGTCACGCTGGCCTAACGAAACGCAAAGTTCTTGGGCAGGAAGCCCTGTTGCAGCGCCTGGCGGAGCAGTTGGGCCACGTTGCGGACCTTCAATCGCCGCATCAGATTAAAGCGATGCACTTCAACCGTTCGCACGCTGATATCCAGACGGCGGGCAATGTCGCGGTTCGTGTTCCCTTGCGACACCAATTTAAGAATTTCCTTTTGCCTGGGCGTGAGTCCTTCAGCGCGCTTCGTGCGCCCTGGCGAAGCCTTGGACAACTTCACGGGCTTGCGTTTTTTGGCTGCGGGAGCAGCTTTGGTGGCCTTCGAGGATTTTTTGGTTTGAGGTCGTTTGCGTAGTGCCATAAAAATTTTATACCCCAATTTCTACTGAAAGTAATCTTAACATACCTGGGTAAATCTGTAAAAACAATTACTAGACTGTAGGACGAACGCGCGTACGCATGTCGTTATTTCACAACACTTTAATGAGGGTCTGTGCACACTTGGGCTGGACACATTTGTCCAGTCATCCTGGGCGGACGGCGCTGACCCTGTTCGGCGTCGGACTGGGGGTCGCGGCGACGATTGCCGTTCAAACGGCTAACGTTGAGGTCTTGCGGTCTTTTGAAGAATCGGTCTTGACCGTCGCCGGGCCCGTCACCTTGGAAGTGTCCGCTGGAGAAACCGGCATCGATGAGCGTCTCATCTCCATCGTGCGGGCCGTTCCCGGTGTCGCGTCGGCGCGGCCGGTGTTGGAGGTCGGCGTGCGAGTCGCGGATGGCACGACCCCTCGCCCCTCCTTTTCGATTCTTGGCCTGGATCTGTTGGAGGAGTTGAGCTCTGAGGGAGGACGTGTTTTTCCTCCATCTGACGGGGAAGACCGGGCTGCTGCGCGAGTCACACTGGACGACCTTCTGACAAAGCCTGGTCTCCTCGTGGGGCAGGGCCTTGCGTCCGAATTGGGCCTCACGCCAACGGCTCAGCTGGCGTTGCAGAGCGGTGACCAGCAGGTGTCTGTTTCCATGATCGGCGTTCTGGCCCGGCGTCCCGGTGCGCCTTCGCCCTGGGACCACATGGCGGTGATGGATATCGCGGCGGTGCAGCGGACGTTCGGACTGATCGGTCGACTTGATCGTATCGACGTGGTCACGTCGCCGACTTTGTCTGTTGAGCAGGTGGCCGAGGCGATTGGGCGCGTGGTGCCTCCGGCTATCACGGTTCGTCGCCCGATTCAGCGCAGCCAGCAAGTCGAGTCGATGGTCGGCGCCTTTCAGCTAAATCTCTCCGTATTGAGCATGGTGGGGTTACTGGTCGGGATCTTTCTGATCTACAACACCGTTTCCTTTACGGTAGCGCAGCGACGGCGCGAGGTCGGTATTCTTCGCGCGATCGGCATGTCGGAACCGATGGTCGTCGCCCTGTTTCTGGCGGAAGCCGGGGTATTCGGTGTGGTAGGCGGCCTGCTGGGGGGCGTACTTGGTCTGCTGCTGGGCGATGTGCTGGTCGCGCTGGTCGGCCGGACGATCCATGATCTCTACACACCGCTATCCCAGTCAACAGGAACCATGGGTTTTCCTGCCGGCTCCGGCCGGTTGTTGGTCGAGGCGGTGATGATCGGCAGCGGGGTTTCGGCTCTGGGTGCACTCGGTCCGAGTCTCGATGCCGGACGTACTATTGTGGTCGCTGCGCTTGCGCCAGGTGAGTACGATGTCACTCAGCGCGTCCGCGCGGCGTCATTGGGAGGAGCGGGTGGCTTGCTGTTACTCCTGGCCCTGGGATGCGCACTGGCCGGCCCGGTCGGCGGGGTGCCGGTGTTCGGGTACCTGGCGACCTTTTGTCTGCTCGCCGGACTGTCCTGCCTCGTGCCCAGCTTAATGCAGCGCCTCTGCCGCACGCGTGAGTTGACGACTCTTTCCCCGTTGCCGACATTCGGCGGGGCTATTCGACATATTGCGCGTGAACAGACCAGCCGGGGAATGGGGAGAAATGCCGTCACGGTATCCGCCTTTCTCGTGGGCGTCGCGATTATGGTCGGCGTACTGGTAATGATTCGAAGCTTTCGCGACACGGTGGAAATCTGGATCGACCAGACGGTGATGGCCGATTTTATTGTGGCCCCCGCAGGATGGCCGCACGCAGTGCGCAGCGGGTCTTCGAGTCCGGTGTTGCCTGGAGCCTGGCGGGACCGGTTGGCACAGTCACCCCTCGTGTCGGCAGTGGATACGTACCGTGATGTGCGCATCGACCTGCACGGGCGGCCTGTCGCGCTGGTTTCCAGAGACCTGGCGCTCCATGCGTCACGGAGCCGGTATCTCTTTGTGGACGGGCAGTCTGCGCCAACCCTGGCTCGTGCCGCGGGCGGGGAAGGCGCAATTCTTTCAGAGGTAATCGCGAATCATCTGGCGGTGAACAAGGGCGACCGATTGTCCATCGTGACGCCCCAAGGCGAGCAGTCTCTGGAGGTGCTGGGGGTTTTTTATGATTATGCCACCGACGGCGGAAAGATCGTCATCGACCGCTCGTTGTATCAGCAATGGTGGCACGATGAACGGGTGACCGTGTTCCCTGTCTATGTTGAGCCGGGTGCCGATATGGGGAAGGCTCGAACGGCCATTCTCGACACCCTCGCTCACGCGTCCGCGGGAAAGCTCATGCCGACGGTGCTGAGCAATGCGGAGCTGCGCCAGGAGATCCTTCGAATTTTCGATCGAACGTTTACGTTGACCTATGTGCTGGAGGCCATCGCCGTGATCATCGCGACGCTGGGCATCATCAATACGTTGGTGACGTCGGTCGTCGAGCGGCGTCGTGAATTGGCCACACTCCAGGCGTTAGGCAGCAGCCGGGGGCAGATCACGGCATTGATTTTATGGGAGGCCGGCTATTTGGGATTGCTAGGGACGGGGATGGGATTAGTCGGCGGATGCGCCCTTGCACTCATTTTGATCCGGGTGATCAACCGGCAGTCGTTCGGTTGGACCATCCAGATCTCCTGGCCACTCGGCCTCATGGCGGAGGTTGCTGCCTTGGCCCTGGTGGCATCGCTCATCGCCGGGTTCTGGCCGGCCCGCTGGGCCGCCAGACAACCCTTGGTCGAGGGACTGCGTTATGAATGA